>MNWR01000042.1 GCA_001872725.1 Proteobacteria bacterium CG1_02_64_396
AGAACAGGTCCATCAAACCCACGGCGGAACCACCCACCGCCACTAACCGTTTACAAATTTTCGCCCCCAAACTGTCCAAGGAGTGGGGTCCACCCCACTCGGCTACTTTCTCGGCTACTTTCTCGGCTACTTCAAACAGGTGGATGCGCTGCGCTTATCCACCCTACGAAATCTCCTTCTTACCCCGCCACCTCCCGCCACCCCCCCCGTACCAGCGGGAAATACAGCCCCAGCTTGACGGGGCGATCCTCCAGCCGTTGGAACAGCCGGGCATAACCGAGCAGCTGCCCCCGGTAGCGCTCCACCTCCCGGTCGAGGAATTCGTCCGCCCCGCCCCCAGCATGGCCGCCGGTTTTAAAATCGACGATCCAGCGGGTGCCGTCGCCGTCGACGAAGGTCCGGTCGATCACCTTGTGCACCGGCTGCCCCCCCTCGATGCCGGTCAGGGGGTATTCGGTGCGCACCTGGGTGTGAGCGGTATCGAAAATCCAGCGCCCCTTGGGGTCCTCCAGGGTTTGCAGCAGCGCCCGGACCACCTTGGCAACGGCTGAAAATCGCTCGGTGGTGGGGACGCCAAGTGCGGCCAATTGTCGGGCAAAGGCCGGTTCCAGCGCCGCCACCCGGTCACGCCCCCAACGCGAAAGCCCCTCTTTGCCGATCCGCTCCAACATGCGGTGGACCACCGTCCCCACATGTTTGGCCGCCTCCCCGGCCCAATCGAACTCGACCTCGATTTGCGCCGCCGGGGCGGAGGGGGTCGCGGCAAGGGGGAGCGGCGCAGGCAGCCCCACGAGGTGCCAATCGGCGGGCAGGCGGCGCAGGGGCGGGGCGACCGTGGGGAGCGCCCCCTCGATGTGCGCGGCCTCCACCCCTGCCCGCAGCATCGCCCCCTCGAAGATGGGGCCAACGGCAGGCCACAGGTGGGCGAGCAGGCTGCCGCCGCTCGGAGGGCTCAGGCTGCGCACCCCGTTTTTGTCCTCTTTGATCTTCAAGCTGCCGATGCCGTGCAGCCGCTCCCGGGCGCGGGTTGCCGCCACATAGAGCAGTCGTCCGGTCTCCAGCCGCTCCATCTTGCACCCCAGGCTGCCCAAGTAGCGGTAGATCGGGTCGCCTTCGCCCCCGGTCGGGTGGAGCGGGGCGACGAGCAGGTCGGCCTCGTCCTCCCCCTGCCCCCCCATGGCGCGGGGACGCTCGACCCAGCGCAGCAGCGGGGTTTCTTGGTTGTTGGGGCGGCGCTCCAACGACGGGAGGATCACGGTGTCGAACTCCAGCCCCTTGGATTTGTGGATCGTCATCACCTGCACCACCCCCTCGGGGTCGGGCAGGGCGAAAAGCTGCTGGAGCTTGGCGTCGAGCCGGGCCGGATCGGGCAGGTCGCCCCCCTCCTCCAGTGCGCCGATCAGATCGAGGGTCATCAACCCCTCCTCCAGCTCAGTGGGGTGGTTCAGGCAGGCCGGACCCCCCAACGCCCGCCACACCCCCTCGACCCTTCCGCGCAGCCGCCCCCGCCGGGTGTGGCCCAGCGCCGGGGCGAGGATGGCGACGATGCGCACGAGCCGCGCTTGGCCGTCGGGGCTCAAAGCCGCCGCCACCTCGGGGTTGTTCATCCGCCCCCACACCGCCGCCGTCTTGCCCTCCCCCCCGGCCAAAATCGTCAAGTCGGCCAGGGTCAATCCGCACCAAGGGGCACGCAGGATGGCGAGCCAAGCCAGACGATCCCCCAGATGGACCAAAGCGCGGGCGAGCTGCACCAGGTCTTGCACCACCGGGCGGCGGGCCAACGGCTCGATCTCCACCGCTTGAAAGGGGATCGAACGGGCCGCCAGCGCCGCCAAAATCGGGGGCAGACTGGTCCTCGCCCGCACCAAAATGGCGACGCTGCCGCGCTTGATCGCCTGCTGCGCCAGCTCGGCCACCACCTCCCCCTCCTGCGCCCCCTCCAGCAGGGGGTGGAAGGTCGCCGCCTCCCCCTGCGCTGCCGGACGGGCGGCCACCGAAGCGGCGTAGGGGACCCCCCCCGCCACCGGATCGGGCTCGGCGGGCAACACCAGCGGGAAGGCGCGGTTGACCCAAGCGACGATCCCAGCCCGGGAGCGGAAGTTGACCGTCAGTTGCAGGGGGGTCAGGGGCCAATGGTGGCAGCGCCCCTCGGCCATGATGCGCACGAACAACCCCACCTCCGCCTCGCGGAAGCGGTAGATCGACTGCATCGGATCGCCCACCAAAAACAGGGTGCGGCCATCGCCCGGCTGCCACCCGGCGATCAAGGTGCCGAGCAGTTCGAACTGGGAGCGGGAGGTGTCTTGGAATTCGTCGATCAGCAGATGGTTGATGGTGGCGTCCAGGCGCAGCAGCAACTCGCTGGGGTTGTCTCCCCCCCCCAGCGCCTGGATCGCCCCCCCCATCACCTCGACGTGGTCGACCTCCCCTTGCTCGCCGAAGACGCGGCGCAGATGGGCCACGGCGCGGGGGAGCAGGCTCAAAACCGCCTCCAGGGTTTGCCACTGCGCCTCGTCATAGACGGGGGTGGGGAGGTTGTCGAGCCCTTGCAGCAGCGCCAGAAAACGGTCGGCCTCGGGGGAGGCGCTCAACCGCTCCAGCACCGCCCCCATCCGTTGCTTCCACTGCTTGCACGTGCCCTTGTCGGTATCGGGCAGTTCGGTGGGAAATCCGCAGTTTTTGTTGATTCCACGGGGACTACGCCAATCGCCTTGGCCGGTAAGTAGCAGCGCCGCCACCCCCCGCCAGGCGGGCAAATCGTCGGGGTGGGCGGTGAGGGGGGTGGTGCGGCCGAGCAGCGCCACCTGGGGGGCCTGCTCCTTGCCCTCGGAGCAGAGATTCCCAGCGGCGTAGCGCCCCAGGGTGAGGAGTTCGTCTTGCTCGGGCAAGGTCACCACCAGGCTGGAAAGCTCCTCGGCCAGCACATAACGCAGCCCCCCCTCCAACCGCACGCGCTCCAGCCGCGCCCCCTCCCCCTCTTTGAGGTGGCGCAGCCATTGATCGCGGCGAGCGAGCATCCCGGCCAGCAGCTTTTCGACCCGGCTCAGGTCGTTGTCGAGGTGGAGCAGCAGGGTTTCCAGCGCCTCCCCCGCCCCATCGCCCCCCTGTTCCAGCTCGGCCAGCAGACGGCGGGCCGCCTCGGCGAACAGATCTCCCGCCTCGTCGCCGATGCCGGGCTGGGCGCCGAAGCGGGCCAGCCACGGCATCTGCCGGGTGAGCGCCCCGCAAAAGGCATCGATGGTCAGGATGCGCAGCCGTCCGGGATTGCGGGTCAGATCCCAGTTCTGGGATTGCTCTTGGCGCCGGGCGGCGCGGGCGAGATCCCAGGTGATTTTTTGGAAGTCTTCGCCGGGGGGGGGAAGGTCGGCGTCCGCCAGCGCCTGCAAAATGCGCCCGCGCATCTCGGCCGCCGCCTTGCGGGTGAAGGTGATCGCCACCACCTCCTCAGGGCGCTGCACGGTGGCGAGCAGGGCGAGAAAGCGCTGGGTGAGCAGACCGGTTTTGCCCGACCCGGCGGGAGCCTGGACGATGAAGGAGGCGCCGGGGTCGATGGCTTGGGCGCGGATGGGGGCGTCGGCGAGATGGGTCATGGGCGTCCCTTGGACGGTATGTTTTGGCATTGAAAGCTGGAAGGGACGCGCTGTTGCCTCTTTGTACCACCCCTCACCCTAACCCTCTCCCCGGTTCCGGGGAGAGGGGACTGGCTGCCGGTTGAGGCCATACCTTAGGGAAACGCTGATTAAAGGCATCCTGCCTTGAATCAGCACGCTACGAAAAAAGCGTCGTTTTTGCTTCGCTTGCAAAATCAGAAGAGCTTCGGCGACGGGGTCGCCTCCTACGTTCCTGATTTTGGCAGACCATCCCTGGGCCGCTCGGAAGCGCGAATAAATCAGCGCTTCCTTAGATCTTCCCGAGCCGCCACCACCGCCAGCCGAATCGTCTCCAAAACCCCTTCGGTCTCCTGGAACGCCGTTGGATTCCAAAATCGCAAAACCCGGTATCCGGCTTGATTCGGAAAACGCCGTTCGGCGCTGGTCGTATTCCTCTTGCAGGGCGTGTTGTCCACCGTCGAGTTCGACGATCAGTCCCAATTCGGTGCAGGCAAAGTCGGCGACATAGGGGCCGATGGGGTGTTGCCTCCGGAATTTAACCCCTTCAAAACGGCGGTCGCGCAGGTATCGCCACAGATGCCGCTCGGCGTCGGTGGATTCCTTTCTGAGGTATCTGGCTTTTTGGCTCATCCTTGCCCCCCTGTACCACCCCTCACCCTAACCCTCTCCCCGGTTCCGGGGAGAGGGGACTGGGCGGGCTCGATTGCCGACTTAGCCAATCTCTGGCTCGTGCCCCTCCCCCTCCAGCGCTTCGGTCCCCATCCCAACCTCATGAATCCGGCACAGACCCGCCAAGTCGCAATACTGGCAGCTCTTCCCCCCCTCCTTGGGATCAACCGTCGCCACCCCCTCCCTAAAGTTAGTGGCCAGCCCCTCCAGGGTGGCGCGCCAGGCGGCGAGTTGCGCGTGCCAGTCAGTCACCTCGGTCAGCCTGCTTTGGGCCAATTCGCCCACCCCCGGCGCCACCCCCTCCCGGTCGGCAAGCCCGGCGAATTTGCTGTCGCCCAGCCGCACCTGAGCGTAGCCGAGCCCCGCCACCTCACCCTGCAGGGTGACGGCGTAGAGGGGGAGTTGGGGGTCGTTGGGGCGGTCGCCAAACCAGTCTTGGGGCTTTTTTTGCCCCCCGGTTTTGTAATCGAGAATCACCAACCCCCCATCCTCCAGCCGGTCGATCCGGTCGATGCGCACGTTGAAGGCGATTCCCCCCAGCTCCCCCCGCCCCCCCCCTTCCGAGGCGACCACGGTGAAGGGGGCGCGGGTCCGCTCCAGGTCCAGCCAGGCGACGACCAGACGCGTCAATCGTTTGCGCTCGACCCGCGAAAGCCGGGGGGGGAGGAGTTCTGGGGCGCGCTCGGCGAACGCGGCCACCGCCGCATCGACCGCCTGGGCGACCTGTTCCTCAAGCCCGGCGACATCGAGCGCCAGCAGCCGCTCTTGGCTGCCAACCACCCGCCAGAAATGTTCGAGCACCGCATGAACCAAGTCCCCGCGATGCCGGGCGTCGAGCCCCTCTTCGGGGGTTTCGAGACTGCGCGCCGCCAAGCGGTGACGGGCGAAGGCGCGAAAGGGGCACGCGGCCTGATCGGCAAAAAGCTGGCTCCCCCCCTCGACCTGCTCCCCGGTGGGGATCGGTCGGGTCTCTTCCGCATAGGGGGAGCAGGCGCTCACATCCACGGATTCTTGGGGGATTTTTGGGGGGGTGCCCAGCGGCACACCCAAGATCAAAGGGCTGGGGCGCAGTTCGCGATCCCCCTCATGGGCCGGCCAGCTCATGACGATTTCGGGGGCGGTGTGCAGCCAACGCTGGGTCAACTCGGCGGCAAAGGCCCCCTCCTCGGTTTGGCTGGCCCGGGGCATCTTGAGGCGCCGTTGCAGCTCGACCGGCAGAAAGGGGTTGGGGCTGGGCTGGGGGGGCCAGACCTCGTCGCTCAGCCCCCCCACCCAAACGGCGTCGAAGTCGAGCCCCTCGGCCTCAAGCGGGCCAAGAATCTGCACCGGCACCTCGGGGGTTTCGGGTTGGAAGAGGGTTTCCAGCGCCAGCCGCCGCAGCCAGCTCAGGCCCTCCCCCAGACTCATGCGGGGGGCGACCGCCTCCAGGCTGGCGAGCTGTTCCAGAGTGCGCCGCCAGCGCTGCACCGCTTGGTATTCGCGTGATGTGAGCGTTTGCTCACCCGGCCAGCCCGCCCGCGTGAGCCAGGCGCCGAAGCGCTGCGCCCACAGCGCCGGACTGCCCCCCTCGCCTTGCTCCGTCATGACCGCACGCAATCCCGCCAAGGTCTGGGCCAGGATGGGACAAGGGGGCAACCCTCGCTGCTCGTCCCCCTGGGCGGCGGCCATCACCGCCCCCAGCCCCAAGCGGGTGGCGCGACGGCGGCGCAGGGCAGCTTCGAGTAAAGCCCGGGGGATCGCCTCGGTCGCCCCCCCCTGCCAAAACGGGGCGCGCAGCAGGTCGCCCCAAGCGAACAGCTCCCCCTTGCCCCGGGCCAGCGCCAGGATTCCCAAAGCGGTGTGGATGACCGGCTCAAACGCCAGCGGGCGACCGAGCGACAGATTAAACGGGCGGGGGGCGTCGGGGTCGCTGCCGGGGAGTAGGGTTTCGGGGGCGAGGATGGCGGTGAAGGTCGCTTCAACCGCGTCGAGCCGGTTGCCGAGATCGGGCAGAACGATCCCCACCCGGCTGGCCCCTTGTTCCACCCAAGCACGCGCCCAGTGGGCGGCCCCTTTCAGCTCGGTGGCGCCGTCGGGCAGTTCGATCCGCTGCGCACGGCCCCGCTCTTGGGTGTCGGGTCGATGGCGAATGAGGGCGCAACCTTGGGACTCAAGCGCCTGGAACAGCGCCTCCTGTCGGGGGCTGAGCCGGTCGAAACCGGCCAGCACGAGCCGTGCGGGGATGTCGATCCCCCCCCCTGGAACCGCCGCAATCAGGTGGTCGGGCAACCGGGCCGCGTCGCTCCAGCCCTGGGTCCGGCAACGGTCTCGGTAACACGCGACCCAGCGTTGAAAGGCGCGGGGATCGTCGGCCAGCGGCTCGGGCAAGGGCAGGGGCAGCCGCCATTCGTGGGCCAGCCCCCAGGCCTCGAAGGCGGCCTTGGCGGTGGCGGAAAGGTTGAGCAAGGGGCGGTCGGCCTCGGCGGCGGCGATGACCTGTTCCCAGACAGCCCGGGATTGCCAATCGCTCAGCAGCTCGGGGGCAACGGGGTCGACCTCCTGCCACTGCTGCCCCAGCCGCTGCATCCAGCCGCTCCAGGGCAGGATGTCGGGACTCTCCCACACTGTCTGGCCCGCCCCCTGCTGCCGGGCGTCGAAGGCGGCGCGCAGGGCGCGGGTAAGCCGCTGGTTGGCGGTGACCACGGTGGTGGTCGCCACGACATCGATGTCGAGGTGGTCGAGGAGGGTTTTCATGGGGGGATTACGGCCGACGGGGATCGATCAGCGTCAGGGGAGGTGCAAAGCGTTGAAAGTCGGAGGTATTGGCGGTGACCAGGGTATCGAGGCCGTAGGCCAACATCGTGGCGACGATGTTGGCGTCGTGAACCTGTTTACCCCCAAAAGGGGTTTGGTCGTACAGCCGCCACAGGGTCTCCATCACCGGAGCGGTATCGTCCAAAACCCGGCACCGGTCGCGCCAAACCGTGAGCCAGACCAGAAGGGTTTCGCGTGCAACCGCTTGAGCCTCGCCCCGAGAACGGGACAACACCGCCAGATATTCGCGCAGGACCTGACGACTAATGCAGAGCATCCGCCCTTCAACCAGCCGGTTCTCGACGAACCGGCGCACCGTCTCGTGTTCGGGCGCCTCACGCACACTGGCGTAGATCAAGACATTGGTGTCGAGAAACAGGGGGGTGTCATCGCCCGTCGTCGCCATACAGCCCCTCCCGAGACAGATCGAGCCCCCCCCACTGGCCCACCGACATCGGCTCGGGCAACCCACCCGGAGCGGGGGGTGGCTGGACCATGGCCAAGTCGATGACCGCCGCCAACACCTCGGCTAAAGGCTTTTTCATTCGGCGCTGCAACATCGCCAGTCGCTCGCCGTGCACCTCGTCCAACTCGGCTTCGATACGCATGTTCGACCCCTTTTACCTTGAAACGGCTGCGTTTCATGACGCGAAGGTACCCGTTTTGACCCATCCGCGCATCGACCGCCTCAAATTCCAGCGGTTGCGGGCGCCACTCTCCTGCCCCAAATCGCCTCGGCCTTCGAGCCCACATACCAGAAGCTCACCGCCAGCAGGGCGAAAAACACGGTTTTGTGCAGGCCGTCCCAGAAGAACTCAAAGAAGCGGGTGTAGAGGTTGATGATGAGGAAGGTGGCGCCGAAGCCGCGAAAGGCGCCGTCACCGCTGCGCAGCCCATAAACGAGGCTGGCGATCCCGGCCAAGGCGAAGAGGAGCGACCAGCCGAGCAGGGAGGCCTGACTGACCTTGGACCAGCTCTCCCACGAGTCGTGGTCGCCAAAGATCGACAGAATCCACAGCGCCACAAAGAGGTAGAAAAGACCGGCGATCCGGGTCACCCCGAAGAGCGGTTCGAAACGGGGATGGCGTTGCAGCAGGAAGGCGAGCGCGATGATCGCCGCCCCAAAGGGAACGAAGCGCAGCGGGTAGTTCATCCCCAAGAAGTAAGCGCCCCAGCCCGAGACGTACCCGGTCTGCAGGCCGTACCAATGGCCCAGGGCGATCAAGGCCAGCAGCCAACCCCAGCGCGAATCCATGGCGATCCCGACCCCACCCCAGATCGTCACCCCGAGCAGGATCAACCAGGGCACCTCGGCCCGCCCCACATCGAGCGCCTGCCCGGCAAAGGCGATGGCCCCCCCTACGGCGATCAACCCCAGGGTCACGGTCGCCTCGAAGCCGTACCCCCCTTCCGGGCGGATGCGGCGCCGGTGGGCCGCCCGCCAGAGCAACACCGCCCCGATCAGCGCCGCCATCAGGCTGCGCACCCAGTAGGGGGCGTTGAAGATCGACAGGAGCCAGGCGATCAGCGCGTGATCGGCGAGCAGGCTCCCCGCCGAGATGACGACGCTGAAGACGGCGAAGAGAAAGGCGTAGCGGGCAAGACGGTGCCAATCGAAGGGGGAGATAACGACTGCCGCCCGCATCCGTACCCCGAGGTCGGAGGTGACGATCCCCTCGGCTTCCCAGCTTTCGATGGCCCGGTCGATCACCTTGGCCTCTTTGCGCGAGCACTCCATGAACGTCTCCCCCGTCGGTTGGTGCTGTTTAATTGTGTCGATATACGTCTTGAATGGGTCGCAGCCGGATTTCGCTGGGGGCGGTATTGGGGGAGCAGTCGAGAATGTAGGCGATGGCGGCGGTGACGTCCTCCACCGGGATCATGTGCTCGGGGATCAGGCGGGGGTCATCCTGGACCATCGGGGTGTCGACATAACCCGGCTCCAGCGCCGCCACCTTGACCCCCCGCGCCCGCATCGGGTCGTAAAGCGCCTCGCTCAGGCCGATCAATCCGAACTTGCTGGCGCAGTAGGCAGCCGCATTGCCGAAGGCGATCCGCCCGGCGTTGGAGGCGACATGGATGACCGCCCCTCCGAACCGCATCCGGGGAAGCAGGGCTCGGTTGAGCAGCACGGGGGCCTCAAGGTTGACCCGCAACATGGCGCGCAGCGCGGCGGGGTCGCTGTCCCACAGGGGGCCGTGGGTCAGCAGTCCGGCGGCGTGGATGAGGACGTCGAGGGTTTCGGGAGCCGCCGCGATGGCCGCCTCGATCCCCGCCTCGTCGGCCAGATCGACGGCCACCGGGGTGACCGCGACCCCGTAGGTCGCGGCCCAGCCGGTGGCCAGCTCGGCCAGCACCTCGTCGCGCCGACCGACCAGGGTCAGGGCATAACCCCGTTTGGCCAGAAGCTCGGCTGCGGCCAAACCCATGCCGCTGGTGGCGCCGGTGATCAGGGCGTGCATGAGCTCCTCCTCTCAACCCAAGGTTGGATTTGTTTCACAGCGCAATCCCCCAGCGCCGCAATCCCAGCCACAACACCCCGTACACCCCGGCGGTCGCCCCCATCGACACCCCCAACGCCAGCCAGAAGTTCAAGCCCTGCTTGAGCAGCAGCGGCAGCAGGAGGAAGAGCGCCAAGGAGGGAAGGACGAGCCAGAAGATTTGGGTAGAGAGTTCGCCGATCCTTGCGGCGGGAGTCCCCTCTATATGGAGCCAAACGAAGGCAAGCAGCGAGGTCAGTGGCAGCGCCGCCACCAAGGCGGCAAAGGGGGTCGAGCGTTTGGCGATCTCGGAGACGGCGACGATCACCAGCGCCGAGAGCAGAACCTTCGCGAGGTAGTAGAGCATGGGTAGCCTCCCCCTTTGTTGCTACAAACCCTTGAATTGGGAGAGCCCAACACTCGAACAAGCGGTTGAACGATTTCAAGTCGATAAACAGTGGCGTATGCCGAAAAAATATTTCTTCTCTACCAAACAGTTATCGTCGCTATAATCGCGTTGGGTTGCGACGACGCGGCCGGCATGGGGCTCCTGGCACTACAGGGGCCCTTTTGCTTTTCAGGGAAACACTTTCAGGCCCATTCCCTCAATTTTGCCAAAACCGTTTCGATAGAACTTCTTCCTCAACACGGTCATGGCCCTGTTTTCTTGGTCGGGCCGCAGTACCGAAAGCCCAATGGGCCTCGCCGTCAAATCGGCCAACTGCAACCCTTCGGAATTCGTTTTCTTATCTGCAACGATCAGATCGAATGGCAATCGCCTTGCAAAGTAGTTGTCTCCATCGCGGATGCGGCGAAACTCAAGCTCCAGTTCGGCATCCTCCTTCGCCCCCCTCGCCTCGCAAACCAGAAACGTCAGGGCATCGTCCTGACCCCTCCCCTTCAACAACCGGTAGATGCGCTCCAAGCCGAACTCCAACGCCAAATGATAGGGGTGCGCGGGTTGGGTATAGCGCCCCTTCAGCCTCTTCTTGTCGATGACCACCGCGACCAGTTGGAACTCTGTGGCTTCGATCAGCTGGGTCAATTGGCTCAAGAAGGCTTCGCGAGGCCCCTTCGAGAGCCGGGAAAACGCCCCCCGTTTACGACGAATGTCTGATTCGTGCAACACCACCATGTCGTGCCCGAAGGTGGCGAATTTGAGCAGCCGAATCGCCGGAGTTACCTGCTCGGCGTACCCCTCCTTCCGAAAGATGCAAAACGACAACACAAACACCGGATACTCTGGGTCGATCGATTCCAGACTGTGATCGCCGCTTTCATCGACATAGACGATGAAGTCGCTGTGCTTTTGCCCCGGTTCACCCCTGGTTGTCGTCATGCGGTCCCCCTGATCCGAACGTTTGCCCAACGGGCTACATCCACTTCCCCTGGGGTGGACCCCACTCCTTGGACAGTTTGGGGGCGAAAATTTGTAAACGGTTAGTGGCGGTGGGTGGTTCCGCCGTGGGTTTGATGGACCTGTTCTGGGGTCTTGCCGCCGAGGGCACTGTGGGGGCGCTCGGTGTTGTAAAACCGGAAGTAGCGGTCGAGCCCCTGGTGCAGCGCCACCCCATCGGCATGGTCGTACAGGTAGATCTCTTCGTACTTCACCGTGCGCCACAAACGTTCGATGAAGACGTTGTCCAGCGCCCGGCCCCGTCCGTCCATGCTGATGAGAATCTGTTGTT
>MNWR01000043.1:0-16348 GCA_001872725.1 Proteobacteria bacterium CG1_02_64_396
CGGCTCATAATCGGGGCTCCTCGGCTTGTTACGACAGATGCCTCATATCATGCCTCATATCGTCTCATGTCCTTGGGAAAAGTCCGACAGACTCCTAGGCAACCTGATTTCGGGGGACTACTTCGGCGACCTGAGCCTCAACGGTGGGGCGCCCCAGCAGGTCACGGCGCAGAGTGTGACCCCCTGCCGCCTTTACCAATGGCCCTCCCAGGTGCTCGTCGATCTGGCCGAACGTCATCCCGACATCGTTCAGTCGCTGCACTGGGCCGAAGTGGTGCAGCGCCCCCACGAGGCTTGAAAAACCGGTTAAGAGGGCCGTCGCTTCCTTGCGACCCATGGATGGGCCGCCAAAATCAGGAACGTAAGTAGGAGGCGACCCCGTCGCCGAAGCTCTGCTGATTTTGAAAGCGAAGCAAAAACCATGTCGTCTCAAAGCACCCACTTTTGGTTTTTGCGAAACGACGCTGAAAAACGGCAGACGCCTTTTTTCAGCGTTTCCCTAAAACGATCCAAACCACATCGGCAGCGTGACCGCCACAAGAATGGTCGATAGGGTCACCGCCTCGGCGTAGAGGGGGGTATCCAGTCCAAAGCGGTCGCAGAGCACGATCCCCAGCACCATGCTCGGCATCGCCGCCTCCACAACCACCGCCCGCAGCACATCCCCCGAAAGACCGATCCACCCCCCGAGCCAGGCAACCAGCAGCGGGGTGAGCAGCAGTTGAATCGCCACCGCCGGGAGCAGCAGCGGCAGACGGCGTTTCCAACCGCCGCTCCAGCGCAGGCCAAGCCCCACCGAAAAGAGCATCAACGGCACCACCCCCGCCCCCAACATTGCAAGCCCCCCCGCCAGCCAGGGATGGAGCGGCACCCCCCCCAGATTCAAGGCGATGGCGGCCAGCGCCGCCCACAGCGGAGGTACCCGCAGCAGCGCTTGCAAAGGGCTTTGCCCGGAGGGGTCGTGGCCGTAGCGCTGGGCGATGGCGATCCCTAAGGTGAGCAGCAGCGGGGTGCAGGCAAACAGGTCGTATTCGATGGCGACCGCCCGGGCCCAAGGGCCGAAGGCGCTCTCAAGAACCGGAAGACCCAAATAGGTGACGTTGCCAAAAGCCGCCGCTAGGATCAGGGCTCCAACGGCGGGGCCCCCTGCGGTACTGAAGGGGGCGGGCAAAAACCGGTAGATCGCCCAGGCGGTCGCCATCGCCGCCAGCACGCCGGCTGCGGCGACCACTGCAATGCGGATTGCGTCGCCGTTCATGGGAGCCTGCCACAGTACCCCCAGCACCAAGGCGGGAAGCAGCAGGTGGTAGACGACCCCGGTCAAAACCCGACGGGTCGACTCCCCCTCCAGCCCACCCGGCTGAAAACGACGCCACACAATGCCGCATACAATCAGCCCGGCGGTTTGGGCCAAAACACCGTTCATCGCATTGAACTCTCTTTTTTTAGGTATCTCGGCGCCGCTGCGCCGCTTGAACCCTTAAAGGCCGACTTTGCCCCCTCAACACTTTTCATCCCTGATGGCGGTCGCTCGCGCCGCCCTGAGCGCCGCCGATCCCGACCTGAAGGTGGCCCTGACCCTCGACGGATTCGCCGCCTGGGCGCAGGAGGATTTGCCGTTGGGGATGGATGAGACCGAGCCGACCCCCGAGCCGGGGCGCCCCGAACGGCCCCGCATTGTTCCCCCCGGCAAGGTCCCCAGACGTACTGGGGGAGGACAGGCCAAAGCGGCGCGCTTCCACGCCCTGGTTCACATCGAGCTGACCGCCATCGACCTTGCCTGGGACGCCCTCCACCGCTTTCGCAATCTACCCCGCGACTACTACGACGACTGGGCCCGCATCGCCAAAGAGGAGGCGGAGCACTTCGTCCTGCTGCGCGACCACCTGCGCAGCATGGGGTGTGACTACGGCGACTTCGATGCCCACGAGGGGATCTGGGGGATGGCGGTCGAGACCGTCGACGATCCGTTGCACCGCATGGCGATGATTCCCCGCACCCTGGAGGCGCGGGGTCTCGACGTCACCCCCGGGATGATCGCACGGCTTGAGGAACAAGGGGATCGGGCCGGGGCCGAGGCGCTCAAGGTGATCTACCGCGACGAGATCGGCCATGTGGCGGCAGGGTCGCGCTGGTTTTTGTTTTTGTGCGCGCAGCGGGGGCTCGATCCGGAGGCGACCTTCAAAAGTTTGGTCGCCCGTTTTTTGCGCGGTGGCATTCGCGGGCCGCTGAACATCGCGGCGCGGTTGCAGGGGGGCTTTAGCTCCCAGGAGTTGGAGCGGCTTGAGGTGCGGGGGTGAGCCGGTTTTGTTCGCCTCTCCGCAAAAAAGGTGGATGCGCTGCGCTTATCCACCCTACATATCCACCCACGTCCGGGCGAGGGTGAACCCTTGATGCCCCGTTTGCTCGACCTGATCGCCACCCTCCTATTGCTGCTCCTCCTCCCTTTTTTGGGGTTATGGCTGCTCTTCCATCCCGAATTGCGCGACCCCTGGGCGCGGCGCCTGACCTTAAAAATGCCCCCCGCCACCGCCAAACCGACCCTGTGGCTGCACGGCGCCAGTCAGGGGGAGATCCGCTCCCTGCGCCCCTTGATCGATCAGCTCTTGGCCGACCCCGAGGGGATTGATCTGCTGGTCACCGCATTTCGGACCCCGGCTCTGGAGGCGATCCCCCAACACCCCCGCATCCGCGCCACCCTGATTCCCTGGGACGCCCCCTGGCTGCACCGCCGCCTGCTGCGTCGCTGCCGGGTACAGGCGGTAGCGGTGAGCGAGGGGGAGTTCTGGCCGGGGCTGCTCGCCGCCTGCAGCGCCACCCCACTGGGCTGGCTCTCGGCCCGAATCTCCCCCCGCTCGGCAAGCCGCATGGCGCGTTTGAAACCGTTGCTGCGCCCCCTGCTGACCGCCATCGACCGGGTGGGGGCGCAAAGCCAAGAGCACGCCAAGAGGCTGCAAAACCTGGGGATTGCCCCTGAGCGCATCAAAGTGACCGGTCGGCCCAAATTCGACATCCACCCCCCCCAGCCCGATCCGCAAACCCTCGCTCGGCTGCGCGCCTGGGCCACAAGCCTGCGACTGATCGTGGCCGGATCGACCCATCCCGGCGAAGAGACGGCGGCGCTCGCCGCCTGGCACATGCTTCAGGATCCCCGTCCCAAGCTCGCCTTGGTCCCTCGTCATCTGGAACGGCTGGATGAGGTCGAGCGGCTTCTGCATGAGGGGGGGGAAAGTTGGGCGCGTTGGTCGACTCTGGCCGAGCACCCCGAAGCTGAGGTGGTGTTGGTCGACCGCATGGGGCTGCTCGCCCCCCTCTTCGCCGCCGCCGACGCCGCCTTTCTGGGGGGATCGCTTGCCCCGGTCGGGGGGCACAACGTGCTGGAGCCGGTCGCCGCCGGGGTGGCGGTGGCGGTGGGGCCCCATACTGCCACCGTCGCCGAGGAGGTCGCCGCCCTGACCCCTTGCCACGCCGTGGTGGTCGTCCACGATGCGGATGAACTCGGGAAAGCCTGGACCCATATGCTGGCCGAAGGGACGCCCGAGAAAAACATCCGTCGCACCCGCGCCGCCTCCTGGATTGCGGCGCAAAGGGGGGCGACCGAACGCCATGCGACGTTGGTGCGGGAATTGTTGGGGAAGCGCTGATTTAATGGCGCTTCCTTAGGGGGAGAACCCACAAGGGTCAAGGAGCGCGGTACCGTCCGCCCAACAACCGTTACAATGAACCCCTTGCGCCACCCACGGCTTCGAGTCCGCCATCTCGACCGTTTGCATGTCGGACCTCGCTTCGCTCTTCCGGCCAACAACCCGGCCCTTTCAACCCCGAGAGCCCCATGAGCCAAAACCGCGACTACCCCTGCCGCTGCCCGCAAGATCCCCTCGATCCCAAAGACTGGGATTTCAAGGAGCACCACATCGAGCAGACCTACCTCGTCATGCCGCAGCCGATGTTTTTCCATGCCCCGATGGGGATGGCGGGATTGATCGAGAAGGGGCGGGAGTTTGGCGAAAAGCTTGAGCTGGAATTCGACGACGAGCACTGGCGTCCCCTATCGCTCGACGCCTTTTTTCTGGGCGAGATGTGGCTGCCCCTCAAAACCCTGAGCGACCCCCACCCCCGGGTGCGGCGCGAAACCCTACATCTGCACAGCAAGCTCTTCCGCGGCACCCTGGACGGGTTGGGCAATGCCACCGCCGAGTTCATCCGCGGCATGATGCGCGACCAAACCCTGCGCTGGCACAAACGGGTCTTCTTCTGGTATCCGACCTGCAACAAGTGCGTCGACCGCAAGGGGATGGATGAGGCGGTGATCTTTGTGGAGCCGAAGGTGAAGAAGAAGTAGCGAGGAGAGCGCAGGGCCGTGTCGAAGCACGGCTGTGGAGGCGGCGGAGCGCGTCCCTCTACTGGTTAATAAACAACAAGGGCGGCCCGAAGGCCGCCCTTGTTGTTTCCGCCCGCGTTGTGGTCACTCGCTGAAGACGTGCACCACCTCGTCGGGCCGTACCATGCCGAGATCCCGGCGGGCGATCTCCTCCACCCGCCAGGGGCTCTCTTGAATCTCTTTGATGTCGGCCATCAAAAACGCGTTGCCCGCCCGTAGCGCCCGCTGCTGGGTTTCTAACTTGGCGACCTCCTGCTTGAGTTGCAGGTAAGAGATCACCCCGCCATCGCCCGCCACCCAATCGGCGGCGACGGCGAAGGTTAAAGACCAGATCAGCAGCAGTACGGGCATGGGGCTCGATCCTTAACGCAGGTTGTAGAAGGTCTCCCGACCGGGGTACTTGGCCACCTCGCCCAGCTCCTCTTCGATGCGCAGCAGCTGGTTGTATTTGGCCATCCGGTCGGAGCGGCTCATCGAGCCGGTCTTGATCTGACCGCAATTGGTCGCCACCGCCAGATCGGCGATGGTGGTGTCCTCGGTTTCGCCGGAGCGGTGGGAGGAGATCGCGGTGTAACCGGCCCGCTTGGCCATCTCGATGGCCTCCAGAGTTTCGGTCAGAGTGCCGATCTGGTTGACCTTGATCAGGATCGAATTGCCGACCCCCTCCTTGATCCCCTTGGCCAGGATCTCGGTGTTGGTGACGAACAAATCGTCCCCCACCAACTGCACCTTGCCCCCCAAACGGTCGGTCAAGAGCTTCCAGCCCGCCCAATCGCTTTCGTCCATGCCGTCTTCAATGGAGACGATGGGGTACTTGTCGCACAGGGTGGCCAGGTAGTCGCAGAACTCGGCGCTGGTCAGACTGCGTCCTTCACCTTCGAGGTGGTATTTCCCATCCTTGAAGAACTCGCTGGAGGCAACGTCCAGAGCGATGGCGACATCCTCTCCGGCCTTGTACCCGGCCTTCTCAATGGCCTGGATAATCAAGCCAATCGCCTCTTCGTTGCTCTTGAGCGAAGGGGCAAACCCCCCTTCGTCGCCCACGGCGGTGTTCAGCCCTTGGGCGGCCAGCACCTTTTTCAGGTTGTGGAAGATCTCCGCCCCCATACGCAGCGCCTCGCCGAAGCTACTGGCCCCAACCGGCATGAACATGAACTCCTGAATATCGAGGGAGTTGTCGGCGTGGGCGCCGCCGTTAATGACGTTCATCATCGGCACCGGCAGGGTCTTGGCGCTGCTGCCGCCGATGTAGCGGTAGAGGGGCAGGCCGACGTGCGCGGCGGCGGCGCGGGCGACCGCCAGCGACACCCCGAGGATGGCGTTGGCGCCCAGGCGCCCTTTGTTGGCGGTGCCGTCGAGCTCGATCATGGTGCGGTCGATCAGTTCTTGATCCAGCGCATCGAAGCCCAGCAGGGTGTCGGCGATGACGGTGTTGACGTTGTTGACCGCCTGCTCGACCCCCTTGCCCAGCCAGCGGCTTGCATCGCCGTCGCGCAGCTCCACCGCCTCACGGGTACCGGTCGAGGCCCCCGAGGGAACGGCGGCGCGCCCCACGGCGCCCGAGGCGAGGTGAACGTCGACCTCAACCGTAGGATTGCCCCGGGAGTCGACGATCTGGCGGGCGTGGATATCGATGATCTCGGACATGAATACCTCTTGAAATCTAGATGGATAATCGCGCCGTCCTTCGACGGCCTCAGGATGAGCGGAAAACCGCGCCCCCACAAAAACTAAAAACCTTGTTCAGGCAATCGCGCCGAGGCGGCGCTCCAACAAGTTACTGGATGGCCGCTTCGCGAATCCGGAGTGCGGTTTCGAGCAAGCCTTGCATTTGATCCAGCGGCCAGGAATTGGGGCCGTCGCACAGCGCCTGGTCGGGGTTCGGGTGGGTCTCCATAAACAGGCCGTCGGCTCCCACCGCCATCGCCGCCTTGACCATGGTCGGCACGAACTCCCGCTGCCCCCCCGAGCAACTCCCCTGCCCCCCCGGCAGCTGCACCGAGTGGGTGGCGTCCATGATGGTCGGGCAGCCTAGGGCCGACATCTCGGCAAAGGAGCGAAAATCGACCACCAGATTGTTGTAACCGAAGGTGGTCCCCCGCTCGGTCAGCCACAGATCGCCCGCCCCTGCGACGGCGCGCGCCTTGCCGACCACCGGTTTCATATCCCAGGGGGCCATGAACTGACCCTTTTTGATGTTGACCGTCTTGCCGGTCGCCACCGCCGCCTGCACCAGGTCGGTCTGGCGACACAAAAAGGCGGGGATTTGCAGCACGTCGAGCGTGCCTGCCGCCGCCGTCACGTCGCCGAGGTCATGCACGTCCGACAGAACCCTCAAGCCGAACTCCGACTTTACCCGTTCTAAAATGCGCAGCCCCTCCTCCCGCCCCGGCCCCCGGAAGGAGCTGGCGGAGGTGCGGTTGGCCTTGTCGAACGAGGATTTGTAATAGAAGTCGAGCCCGAGCCGTTCGGCGATCCCCTTCAGGGTTTCGGCGGTCGACAGGGCCAGATCGAGGGTTTCGATGACGCAGGGGCCGGCGATCAGTATCAACGGTTTCACGCCTGCTCCCGCCGCTCGCGCTCGGTCACCGCCGCTTTAACGAAGGCGACGAACAGGGGATGGGGCTGGAAGGGACGACTCTTGAATTCGGGGTGGAACTGGCAGGCGACGAACCAGGGATGGACCGTCTCACACAGCTCTACCACCTCAACCAAGGTGGCGTGCTCGCCAGGGTAGGTGCCCGAGACAATCAAACCAGCCGCCTCAAGCTTTTCGCGATACAGGTTGTTGAATTCGAAGCGGTGGCGGTGGCGTTCGGAGACCTGCACAGCTCCGTAGGCCTTCCCCGCCTGACTGCCGGTCTTGAGCTGGCAGGGATAGGCCCCCAAACGCATGGTGCCGCCCAGATCGCTCTTGGCGTTGCGTTCGACCACGTCGCCCCCTCTTTCCCAGCGCGTCATCAGGTCGATCACCGAATCGGGACCGGTGGGGCTGAACTCGGAGGAGTCGGCATCGATGATCCCCGCCACGTTGCGGGCGTATTCGATCACCGCCAGTTGCATGCCCAGACAAATCCCCAAGAAGGGGATCTTGCGCAGCCGAGCATGGTGAATCGCGGCGATTTTCCCTTCGATCCCCCGTTCCCCAAACCCGCCGGGGACCAATACCGCATCGACCCCCTCAAGGTACCCCCCCGCCCCTTGATCGAGCAGGTCCTCGGCATCGACATAGAGAATGTCGACCCCCGCCTGATTGGCGACCCCGGCGTGGATCAACGCCTCGTGGATCGACTTGTAGGCGTCGGCCAGTTCGACATATTTGCCCACCACCGCCACCCGCGCCCGGCGGGTGGGATAGCGAATCGCCTGGACCAGGTTTTCCCAGGCGGTCAGGTTGGGCTCCTGCTGACTGGGCATACCGAGCAGGTCGAGCACCTTGGCGCCGAAACGCTCCCGGTAGAGCGCCATGGGGACGGCATAGATGGTGTCGACGTCGATGGCGGCCAAGACGTTGTAGGTCTCGACGTTGCAGAACAGACCGATCTTGCGCCGCTCGCTGGCGGGAATGTCGCGGTCGCTGCGGCAGACCAGAATGTCGGGCTGAATACCGATGGCCCGCAGCTCCTTGACCGAGTGTTGGGTCGGCTTGGTTTTGAGCTCCCCCGCCGAAGAGATGTAGGGGACCAGGGTCAGGTGAACGCAGACGGTGCGGTTGCGCCCCAGGTCGTGGCGCAGCTGACGAATCGCCTCTAAGAAGGGCTGTGACTCGATGTCGCCGACGGTACCACCGATCTCGACGATGGCGATGTCGACCCCCTCCCCCACCGCCAACATACGCTCCTTGATGGCGTCGGTGACGTGGGGAATAACCTGCACGGTGCCGCCCAGATAGTCGCCGCGCCGCTCCTTGGCGATCACCTGCGAATAAATCCGTCCGGTGGTGACGTTGTTGCGCTGCCCCATAGTGGCGCGGGTAAAACGCTCGTAGTGGCCCAGGTCGAGATCGGTTTCGGCCCCGTCGTCGGTGACGAAGACCTCGCCGTGCTGATAGGGGCTCATGGTGCCGGGATCGACATTGAGGTAGGGGTCGAACTTGGCCAGGGTCACTCTGAGACCACGGGCTTCGAGCAGCGCCGCCAGACTGGAGGCGGCGATCCCTTTACCGAGAGAGGAGACCACCCCTCCGGTGACGAAAACGAATTTGGGCAGGGGCATATCGGCGGGCGGTTGCTGGGGGTTCATAGCTTTACTTTGGGCCGGAGAAATGGCGGTAGCCGGGGTGGGAAACGACGACGGGCTGCCCTTGAAAACGGGTATGTACCCCTTCGCCCTCAACGAAGAGGCCGACCTGGGTTAAGGCGATGTTGTGCTCTCGGGCGATGGCCAGCGCCTGATCGATCTCGACGACCGGAACCGCCATCAGGATTTCGAAATCTTCCCCCGCAGTCGCGGCGAACTTGCGGGTTTCAAGTGCCCCTTCGATCTGGGCACGGCGGGCGACAGCCTCGGAGAGGGGGAGCGCCTCAAGATCGATTTCGAGGCCGCAACCGCTGGCCCGAGCCAAATGATGGGCATCGGCGATCACACCGTCGCTGACGTCGATGGCGGCCCGTACCACCCCCGATTCGAGCAGATGGCGCATCACGACGTTGCAATTGGGAGGGGTCATGAAACGGTGGTCGAGCGCCTGGGCTTCACCCTCGCTCCAGAAGGGGTCGGCTGCCAAACGATGGCGCAGGCCGTAGCCGCTATCGCCGATGGTGCCGGTGACCAGCAGCGCCATGCCGGGCCGGGCGCCGCCCCGCAGGACCGCACGCTCCATGGGGACGTGGCCGATGACGGTGTAGGCCAGGCTCAGCGTCGGGCCGCGACAGGTATCGCCACCGGTCAGGGTGATCCCGAAGAGCTCCTCTTGTTCGGCCAGCCCCTGGGCAAAGGCGGTGAGCCAAGTCTCGTCGATGCTCTCGGGCAGGGTGATCGCCAGGGTGTACGAATCGGGGATCGCACCCATGGCACTCAGGTCGGAGAGCGCCGCCCGCAACCCCCGCGCCGCGACCCGGTCGGCCGCCTCGCCGGGCAAAAAATGAACCCCTTCGATGGCCAGATCTGTGGAGACAACCAAGTCCTGGGTGCGCGGACTGCGCAACACGGCGGCGTCGTCGCCGACACTGTTGCGCACCAGGCCACTTCGCGTGGGACGGTGGAAAAACCGCTCGATGATCTCGAACTCGTCGGGCAACGAACTGAGGCTCATGCCGGGCCATCCTCCTGCGCGTCGGTATCGTGATCGCCCCGAATGGTTCGGGCCAAACGGTCGAGCACCCCGTTGATGAATCGGACCGACGACTCGTCGGCAAACGAGCGGGCCAATTCGAGCGCCTCGTTGATGATGATGCGACGGGAGACTTGGCGGTGTTGCTGCAATTCGTAGGTGGCTAGGCGCAGGATCAACCGATCCATCACCGTCATGCGGGCGACCGGGTAGTTTTCGCTGGCTTGACCAATCAGTTCGTCGAGGGCACCGCCCGCATTCGATACCCCCTGAACGAGATCCTGAACGAAGGGTTGATCGGCGTTGCGACGCAGACTGCTGTCGGCAATATCGTCGGGCAGATCGATGTCGATCCCCGATTTGTCGCCCCCCACCTCACGGCGGTAGAGCTCTTGAATGGCGACCAATCGGGCCTTATGGCGGCCCCCGCCCACGGAACTCGCCTTAACCACGGGCTTGGGTGCCCATGGCGCGGAAGAGGTTAACCATCTCGATGGCGGTCACCGCCGCATCGAACCCCTTGTTGCCCGCCTTGGTTCCGGCCCGCTCCACCGCCTGCTCGATGGTGTCGGTGGTCAGCACCCCGAAGATCACCGGTTTGTCGACCTCAAGTCCCACCTGGGCCACCCCTTTGGCGACCTCGCCCGCCACATAATCGAAGTGGGGGGTGGCGCCACGGATGACCGCGCCCAAGGTGACCACCGCGTCGATTCCATCGAGCTGGGCGGCGCGACGGGCCGCCAGGGGGATTTCGTAGGCACCGGGCACCCGAACAATGGTCTGCTCGGCGGGATTGGCACCGTGCCGGGTCAGGGCATCGATGGCCCCCTCCAGCAGACGCTCGCCGATCAGGCTGTTGAAACGACCGACAACCAGGGCAACACGCAGCCCCTCGGCACTCAAAAAACCTTCAAACGTACGGGGTTGGCTCATAACAGCTCCCGATGGCACATGGCCCGAGTAGGGGTGACGATCAATCTTGGGCGTTGCTGGGATGTTCCTCCTCGCAACCCTCTAAAAGATGGCCGAGCTTCTCTTTTTTGGTCTTGAGGTAGGAGCGATTTTCTTCGTTGGGGCAAATCTGCAAGGGGACCCGCTCGACCATTTCGAGCCCGTACCCCTCGATGCCGACGATCTTCTTGGGATTATTGGTCATCAGCCGCATTTTGCGAACCCCCAGGTCCTTGAGGATCTGGGCGCCGATGCCGTATTCGCGTAGATCCGCCCCCAATCCAAGCGCCTGATTGGCCTCGACGGTATCGGCCCCTTTGTCTTGCAGGTTGTAGGCGTGCAGCTTGTTGGTCAGGCCAATCCCTCGCCCCTCTTGGCGCAGGTAAAGCAGCACCCCCCGCCCCTCTTTGGCGATCTGCTCCATGGCGACATGAAGTTGCTCGCCGCAATCGCAGCGTTTGGAGCCAAAGATATCGCCGGTCAGGCATTCGGAATGGACCCGCACCAACACCGGATCGCCGTTGCCCACCTCCCCCAGGGTCAGGGCGATGTGCTCTTTTTCATCCACATCGTTGCTGTAGAGCACCATGGTGAAATCGGTGTTGCCATAGCGGCTGGGCATCCGACTTTCGACCGTACGGTGGACCAGTTGCTCGTTGCGGCGCCGGTACTCGATCAGATCGGCAATCGAGGCGATCTTGAGGTTGTGAATCTTGGCAAACCCCACCAAATCGGGCAGACGGGCCATCGTCCCGTCCTCCTTCAGGATTTCGCAGATCACCCCCGAGGGATTGAGCCCCGCAAGCCGGGCCAGATCGACCGATCCCTCGGTATGGCCAGCCCGCACCAACACCCCACCATCTCGGGCCATCAGGGGGAAAATGTGCCCCGGCTGCACCACATCGCTCGGTTTGGCGTCGGGATTGATGGCCGCCTGAATGGTTCGGGCCCGGTCGGGGGCCGAGATCCCGGTGGTCACCCCGGTGGCCGCCTCGATGGAGACGGTGAAGGCGGTCTTAAACTTGGCGTTGTTGTCGACCACCATGAGCGGCAATCCCAAGAATTCAACCCGTTCCCGGGTCATGGTCAGGCAGATCAAGCCGCGACCATGAGTCGCCATAAAATTGATCGCCTCGGGGGTGGTGAACTCCCCAGCCAGGACCAAATCGCCCTCGTTTTCCCGGTTTTCGTCATCCACCAGAATGATCATGCGGCCGGCCTTAAGCTCGGCAATCGCCTCTTCGATCGAAACCAGATTGTGGGACATAAGGTATTTCTTTCACTCTTCAAACCTGCAAGGCCCCAAAGGGCAAACATTTCAATGGGTATGGGCAAAACCCAAACACTACGACCCGCCGCGCAACCATGTCTCAAGACAAACCGACCCTTTTCCCCCCGGCGCGGATCCTTCCAACAGTCGCTCGACGTAGCGTCCGATCAAATCGGTCTCAAGATTCACCGCCCCCCCTACCGCCACGCTCCCTAGCTGGGTGTGGCTCAAGGTATGAGGAACCACGTTGACCGAAAAATGCCCCGGCTCAACGGTGTTGACCGTCAGCGACACCCCGTCGATGGCGATCGATCCCTTGGCGACGATGTATTTGCCGACCTCTTCGGGGAACGAGAAGGTCAACCGGGTCGAGCGACCGTCCGGGGTTTTGGCGAGCAGACGCCCCTGACCGTCAACATGACCCGCCACCATGTGCCCCCCCAGCCGTTGCCCCATCGCCAAAGCCCGCTCCAAATTCACTGGGCTACCCGACGGCAAGTGCCCCAAGGTGGTGACGTTCAGGGTTTCGACCGAAACGTCGAAGATCAACCGTTTGCCGTCGTTGACCACCACGGTAAGACAGGCGCCGTTGACCGCTACCGAATCGCCCAGAGCGACCTCATGCAGCGGTATGCGGCTGGGTTCCAGCGTCAGGCGGGCGTCGCCCCCGGTGCGCTCGACCCGTAGCAGCTTGCCCACATCTTCGACCAACCCGGTGAACATCGTTTAGTCCCCTTGCTGCTTGGCGTGGACCACGCGGGCGGTGACCAACAGATCGCGCCCCAAGCGTTCGACCGTCGTCGTGTCGAGTTCGATACGGTCGCTCATTTGCCAAACCGGGTGGCGGTTCATCAGCCCGTACCCCCCTTGCCCCAACAAGATGGGGGCTATGAAGAGGGCGACCTCGTCGACCAACCCTTCGGCAAAAAAGGCGCTGTGCAGCGTCGGCCCCCCCTCCACCATCAGGTGGATCAACCCCTCCTCCCCCAACGCGGCCATCAACCGTTTGAGGGTCAACCCCTCCTCGGGGGTGGCGGGCCAGGGAAAGGGGCGAGCCCCCAAACGTTCCAACGCCTCGGCCCGTTCGGGGGGGGCGTCGTCGGGATCGTAAACCACCCAAACCGGCGCCTGGTCAAGGCTGGCCAGCAGACGACTGTCGCCGGGAATCCGCAGGTTGCGGTCGAGCACCACCCGCACCGGTTGGCGGACCCTACCGGGACGGCGGTCGGTCAGTTCGGGGTCGTCGGCCAGCACCGTGCCGATCCCCACCACCACCGCATCGACAAAACCGCGAATCCCGTGGGACCGCTGCCGGGCCGGCTCGCCAGTGATCCACTTGGATTCGCCGCTGGCCGCCGCCTCTTGGCCATCCAGACTCATCGCCGCCTTCAGGGTGACGAAGGGACGCCGCTGGACAATCCAATGACTAAAAGCGCGATTGAGATCTTGGGCTTCGCTTTCAAGCACCCCGACACTCACGTCGATCCCCGCGTCCCGCAGCCGCTCGATCCCCTTGCCCGCCACCAGCGGATTGGGATCGACCATCGCCACCACCACCCGCCCCAGCCCCGCATCGATCAGCGCCTGACTGCACGGCGGGGTGCGGCCATGGTGATCGCAGGGCTCTAGGGTGACGTAGGCGGTGGCGCCCCGGGCTCGCTCCCCAGCCTGCCTCAGGGCGAAGACCTCGGCGTGGGGCTGCCCTGCCTCGGGGTGGTACCCCTCCCCGACCACGTTGCCCCCTTGGTCGACGATCACACACCCCACCATCGGATTGGGATGGGTGGTGCCGATGCCGTGGCGCGCCAAATCGAGGGCCCGCCCCATCAAGGCGTAATCGGCCATTTCGTCGGGGGTGGCAACCTCGGACGGGGTCATGTTGTTGGCTCCTCCATCCCAATGTTGCGCAGACGGGCGATCTCTCGGACAAAGTCGTCGGGATCGTCGAAGGCCAGATAAACCGAGGCGAAACGGATGTAGGCGACTGGATCGACCCCGGCCAATTCGCCCATCACCCGCTCGCCGATGGTGCGGCTGTCGAGCTCGCGCCCGTTGCGCTCCTGGGCCCAGCGCACCACCCGGTCGACGAGCCCCTCCACATCCTCGACCGAAACGGGCCGCTTCTGGGTGGCCACGAAGAGGGAGCGCTCCAGCTTTTCGCGGGAAAACGGCTCGCGCCGTCCGTCCCGCTTGACCACTACCGGCAAAACCTCTTCACAGCGCTCGAAGGTGGTGTAGCGGCTGCCGCAGGCGGTGCACTGACGGCGGCGACGGATCGCCTCCTCGGTCTCCCGAGTCTCTTTGACTTGGCTGTTCTCGTCGCCGCAGAAGGGGCAGCGCATGGCTTAGCGGTAGATCGGGAAGCGGGCGGTCAACGCCGCCATCCGCCCCTTGACCGCCTCGATGACCGACTCGTCGTTGATGGCGTCGAGCACATCGGCAATCGCGGTGGCAATCTGCTCCATCTCATCCAGCCCCATGCCGCGGCTGGTGACGGCGGGGGAGCCGATGCGGATGCCCGAGGTCACGAAGGGGCTTTGTTTATCGAAGGGAATGGCGTTTTTGTTCACTGTGATGTTGGCCCGGCCCAAGGCGGCCTCGGCCTCTTTGCCGGTGATGTTCTTGGCGGTCAGATCGACCAAGAACAGATGGTTCTCGGTGCCGCCGCTGACGATGCGCACCCCTCGGCTGGCCAGCACCTCGGCAAGCTTTACGGCGTTGGCCCGCACCTGCTGGGTGTAGGTTTTGAATTGCGCAGTAGCGGCCTCACCAAAGGCGACCGCCTTGGCAGCAATGACGTGCATCAGAGGGCCACCCTGAATGCCGGGGAAGATCGCCGAGTTGATCTTCTTGGCGTACTCCTCACGGCACAAAATCATGCCGCCCCGGGGGCCGCGCAGGGTTTTGTGGGTGGTGGTGGTGACGAAATCGGCATAGGGGACCGGGCTGGGGTGCTCCCCGGTGGCGACGAGTCCGGCGAAGTGGGCCATGTCGACCATCAACCAGGCGCCAACCTTGTCGGCGATTTCGCGAAAACGGGGAAAATCGATGATCTGGGAGTAGGCCGAGGCCCCCGCCACGATCATCTTGGGCTTGTGCTCCAGCGCCAACGCCTCGACCGCGTCGTAGTCGATCTTCTCGCTCTCGGGGTCAAGCCCGTAGGCGATCACGTTGTAGATCTTGCCCGAGAAATTCACCGAGGCACCATGGGTCAGGTGGCCACCGTGGGCCAGGCTCATCCCGAGAATGGTGTCACCCGGCTCCAACATCGCCATGTAGACCCCCATGTTGGCCTGGGAGCCGCTATGGGGCTGGACGTTGGCGTGCTCGGCGCCGAAGAGCGCCTTGGCCCGGTCGATGGCCAGCTGCTCGGCGATGTCGACGTATTCGCAGCCGCCGTAATAACGCTTACCGGGGTAGCCTTCGGCATATTTGTTGGTCAGCTGAGAACCCTGGGCCGCCATGACGGCGGTGGAGGTGTAGTTCTCCGAGGCGATCAGTTCAATGTGCTCTTCCTGGCGGATGTTTTCCAGGTCGATGGCTTTCTGGACCTCGGCGTCGATGCGGGTAATAAGGCTCATGGGATTGTCCTTGTTGCCAAAAAAGGGAAACCGGCCCTCGGGCCGGTGAAAGGTACGTTACAGAACGAAGTATGAAGAGGATCGTTAAAAGCTCTTCACCTTTTCGATGGCCTCGACCCGCCGCCGGTGCCGCCCCCCCTCGAAGGGGGTTTCAAGCCAGACGTCGACGATAGCCTCGGCCAACCCAACCCCCAAAATCCGCCCCCCCAATACGAGCACATTGGCGTCGTTGTGGAGACGAGACAGGCGGGCGGTGAACTCATCGTGGCACAGCGCAGCGCGAATCCCCTCGAAGCGGTTGGCGGCCATCGAGATGCCGATGCCGGTGCCGCATAGCAAAATGCCCCGTTCCACCTGCCCATCAAGTACGGCGCGGCAGAGTTTGGCGGCATATTCGGGGTAATCGACCGAGTCGGGGGTTTTGACCCCCAAATCGACCACCTCTACCCCCTCGCGGCTGGCAAGGTAATCGATCAAATGGCTTTTGAGCCCGAAACCGCCGTGGTCCGAGGCAATCGCAATAGGCATGAGGTCTTGGAATCCAGTGCAGGTTTGTCGGAAGAGGTGGGGTGAACAGCGGGAAAATTGTGCCTGTTTTAGCCGCTTCGGGGCAAGCACAAGGGGGATGGGCGCAATGAGCGGAGTTTGATGGGGCGATTTACCTCGGGCCTCTCTGAACGAACCCGACCAACACTTGTGGGTACTTCTAAGGAAGCGCTGATTAAAGGCATCCTGCCTTGAATCAGCAGCGCTTCGGCGACGGGGTCGCCTCCTACGACTGCAGCGCTTCGGCGACGGGGGCCTCCTACGACTGCAGCGCTTCGGCGACGGGGTCGCCTCCTACGACTGCAACGCTTCGGCGACGGGGTCGCCTCCTACGACTGCAACGCTTC
>MNWR01000043.1:16356-28559 GCA_001872725.1 Proteobacteria bacterium CG1_02_64_396
TACGACTGCAACGCTTCGGCGACGGGGTCGCCTCCTACGACAGTGCACCATTTTGGTGGTCCATCCCTGGGCGGCTCGGAAGCGCCGCTTTAATCAGTGTTTCCCTAAACGACCATGACCTTGAACCATCTCCTTTCGGCGCTCGCCATCGCCCTGACCTTCATCGCCTTCATCCCCTACATCCGCGCCATCCTGGCGGGGGCCACCCGCCCCCACCTCTTCTCGTGGGTGATTTGGGGCTCGACCACCTTCGTCGCCTTTTTGGCGCAGCTGTCCGACCACGGCGGCGCGGGGGCTTGGCCCATCGGGGTTTCGGGAATCCTCACCCTGATCGTGGCGGGGCTGGCCTTCGGCAAGCGGGGCGACCGCTCGATCACCGGCAGCGATTGGGGCTTTTTTGTGGCCGCCATGAGCGCCCTGCCGTTGTGGTACCTCACCCGAGATCCCCTCTGGGCGGTGGTGGTGTTGACGACGGTCGATCTGCTCGGCTTCGGTCCCACCCTGCGCAAGGGTTACCGCCACCCCTTTGAAGAGAGCCCCCTCTTCTTTGCGATGTTCGGGGTGCGCAATCTGCTGGCGGTGGCGGCTTTGGAGCACTACTCCCTGACCACGGCGCTCTTCCCCGCCGCCTTGGGGCTGGCCTGTTTTCTGGGGATGGGGATGATCGTGTGGCGACGAAGCCGGATGGCACCCTCAACACAACGGGGGATCCCAAAAAACCGCCAGGAAGGTGGTTTTTAGGGGGGGGTAACGATGAATGGGAACGCCGCCAGCGCCGCGAGGATGACGTTCGGCCCACCCCGGCGTAGGGTCTCACCCCTCTTTTGCTTTGAATCCCAAGGAGCGCTCCATGGCCGTCATCGAGGTTCGCAACCTGACCAAACACTACCGCATGGGCGAGGTCGAGGTTCCCGCCTTAAGGGGGATCGATCTCGACGTTGAGGCGGGATCGTTTGTGGTGCTGGCGGGGCGCTCGGGCTCGGGCAAAACCACGTTGCTCAACATCCTGGGGGCGCTCGATCTTCCCGACGGCGGCTCGGTGGCGATTCAGGGGGAGGACTTTCTGGCCTTAAGCAAGGATCAGCGGGCCCGCTTTCGGCTGCGCCACATCGGCTTTGTCTTCCAAGCCTACAACCTGATCCGGGTATTGTCGGCCCGTGAAAACGTCGCCTATGTGTTGGAATTGCAGGGGGTGACGAAGAGGGCGCGGATGGAGCGGGCCGACGAGTGGCTGAGGGCGGTGGGGCTATCCGGCTTTGAAAACCGCCGCCCCGACCAGCTTTCGGGGGGGCAGCAGCAGCGGGTGGCGGTGGCAAGGGCACTGGCCGCCAGCCCCGACCTGGTGCTGGCCGACGAGCCGACCGCCAACCTCGATTCGGCCACCGGGCGGTCGCTGATCGAATTGATGCAGCAGCTCAATCGCGAAACCGGCACCACCTTCGTGCTCGCCTCCCACGACCCCATGGTGATCGCGTCGGCGGGACGGTTGGTGATGATGGGGGATGGGCGGATTGTGGATGGGGAAGCCGATTCGGCCGCTTGAGCCGAGGTGCCGTTGTCCCCTCGCCCCGGACACGGGGAGAGGGGACAACGGCACCTCGGCTCACCACATGCGGACCGACCGGTCCAGCTTCCCCACCGGGAAGCCCCCTCACCCCAACCCTCTCCCTCTCAGGGGGCGAGGGGGCATTCTCAACCTGAGGCGATCCAGTTCATTACGATCCATGAAACCAACCCTCCCCCTCACGACCGCCCTGGCCCTACTCGCCCCGGTTGCCCATGCGACCGACCTTGGCGCTTTGGGCGATTTGACCGGCAACTACCGCAATCTTCTGTTTGGCAGCCACACCTATGCTTGCCCCCCCCTCACCGGCCCCAGCACCACCCGGCAAGAGGGGGATCTGAACCGGCTGCGGCTGGAGCTGCATGGACGCAGCGACGGGTGGTCTTGGGAGGGGGTCTACGATCTGAACCTCGACCGGCAGATGGCCGGTCCCACCGCCGCCGTCACGACCCCCGCCACCTGGCTCGACCTCGACGACCTGCTCAAAAAAACCTCCCGCGATCTCTGGCGGCACAACCTCTACCGGCTCAATCTGAGCTATGAAACCGAGGATTGGCGGATCACAGCGGGACGGCAGCGGATCGGCTGGGGCTCGGCCCTGTTTTGGCACCCCACCGACCGCTTCAACCCGGTACCTCCTGAGGCGCTGGAGCCCGACGACAAAACCGGGGTCGACGCCCTCTATGCCGAATGGCGCTTCACCGGCTTTGCCACCCTGCAAATGGTCGCTGCCCCCGCCAACGCAGCCCGCTCGACTGGGCGCAAATGGGCGCTGCGGCTGCGCGATACCCTCGGGGAGACCGATGCGGCGCTGATGGCGGGGCAGTTCGGACCCGAGGGGGTGATCGGCATCGACGCGGTCTCCAATGTGGGGGATGCGGCGGCCCGCATCGAGGCGACCGCCGTTTGGCCCGATCGGGTTGCCCTAAACACCCCAACCTTGACGACCCGAAACGCCGATCCCTACCAACAAATCGCCCTGGGGATCGACAACACCTTCGTCAGCGAGTCCATGCCCCAGGGGCTCTACACCGCCATCGAGTATTTCTACAACGGGGCGGCGACCTTGAGTGTGGGGGTTCCGGTTCTACCTCTGAATCTGCTCGCCGGTCGCCTCGATTCGCCCCTTCGTCACCAAATCGCACTTTCGTTGGGCTATGATCTGCACCCTTTGCTGCGGCTGGAGGGGGTCGGCATCGAGGGATGGGACCACACCGGGGGGCAACTCCTGAAATCCCACCTGCTGATGCCCCGGCTGGTTTGGTCGGCACGGGCCAACCTTGAGGTGGTTGCCGGGGGGATTCGCTACCGGCTGGTTCATCCGGCTATTCCCTCTCCGGGCGGCTACGACCTGCTCTATTCCCGACTCGAATTCTTCTTCTAACGGATATGCGCCCCTTGATTCGCCGACTTCTACGTTTTGGCTTGTGGACCTTGCTGGTGTTAACCCTGGTGGGCGGAGGGGTGGCCGGGTATTTCGTTTGGCAGGTGAGCCAACAGCTCCCCCCTATCGAAAAACTGGTCGGCTACGAGCCCCCCATGATCACCCGAGTCTACGACCGCAACCTGACGCGGCTGGCCACCTTGAGCAAAGAGCGGCGGATTCCCCTCACCCCCGAACAAATCCCCCCCAAGGTGGGCCACGCCTTCTTGGCCGCCGAAGATGCCATGTTCTATCAGCACCCCGGCATCAACCCCATCGGCATCATCCGGGCCGCCTTTGCCAACATGTTTGCTGGCCACTACAGCCAAGGCGCCTCGACCATCACCCAGCAGTTGGCCAAAACCTTCTTTTTGAGCCCCGAAAAAACCATCGTCCGCAAAATCACCGAAATGCTGCTGGCCTTTCAGATTGAGCAACGTTTCAGTAAAGACGAGATCCTGGCGCTCTACCTCAACCAGATCTATTTCGGCCACGGCGCCTATGGGGTCGAGGCGGCGGCGGAGACCTATTTCAACAAAAACGTCGACATGCTGACGGTTGCCGAGATGGCGTTGCTGGCCAGCCTGCCCAAGGCCCCCAGCGACTACGACCCCTACAAGGGGGCCAAACGGGTGCTGGAACGGCGCGCCTATGTGCTGGGGCAGATGCGCGACCATCACTGGGTCACCCCCCACGAGTACGAAGCCGCCATGGCCGAGCCGCTCACCCTGGATCACCACCCCAACGCCGAATTCGAGACCCCCACCCTTGAAGAGATGGTGCGCCGCTTCCTGGTGGATCGCTTCGGCGAAACAACGACGCTGGAGGGGGGGCTGAACGTCTTCACCACCTTCGATGCCGACTGGCAGGCCAAAGCGCGTGCGCAACTGGCCGAGGGGGTGCGCAAGGTGCAAGAGGACCTACCCTTCGACGAGCCGCTCGACCAGGTGGAGATCAGCGATACCCTCCCCCCCGAAACGGTGGTGGCCGAGTGGAAGGGGCTCCCCCCCCTTGACGACGGGGCGATCCGAGGATTGGTGGTCTCCATCGAAGACGACCAAACCGCTCTGATTCGCACCATTCACGGGGAGGCACTGCTGCGCATGGGGGAAGGGACACCCAGCCGCAAGCTGGTGGTGGGTGGGTCGATCCAAATCCGCAAAATCGCCCAGCTATTGAATGTGGGTGATGTGATTCCGGTGCACGAACTGCCCCAAGCCAAGGGGCAGGCCATGATGCAGGTGGCGATGATTTCGCAGATTCCGCTGGAGGGGGCGCTGGTTAGCCTCGACCCCATCGACGGTTCTTTGAGGGCGGTGGTCGGCTCCATCGATCCCTTCACCGATCACTTCAATCGGGCCACACAAGCCGTTCGACAACCAGGCTCCTCGTTTAAACCGCTGATCTACGCCACCGCCTTGGAGCGGGACGACATCACCCCGGCGACGATCCTGTCCGACGCCCCCATCGTGCTTGAAAGCGCCCGTGACGGCATTGACTGGCGCCCCGAGAACTACGAGCAGCGCTTCTACGGCGACACCACCCTGCGCACCGCCCTGGAGCACTCCCGCAACCTGGTCACCATTCGCCTGCTCAGCCGCATTGGGGTCAAATCGGTGCTGACCAAAGCCAGTTTGCTGGGAATCCAAAGCCCCATGCCCCGCCATCTAGGGCTGGCGTTGGGGGCGGGCGCGCTGCACCCCATCGAGCTGGCGGGAGCCTATTGCGCCCTGCCCAACGGCGGCCATGCGGTGAATCCCCACTTCATTGAGCGGGTCGAAGATCGCCACGGTCGCATCGTTTACCAGGCCGCCCCCAAGAGCGATTGTCTGAGCTGCCACCACTTCGACGCAGGGCAGACAATCCCCCCCGCGTTCCTCCCCACCCAGGTCTACACCCCCGAGGCTGCCTTTCAAACCACCTATCTGATGCAAGGGGTGATGACCAACGGCACCGGCATCAAGGCGCAGCTCAATGGCCGCCCCAGCGCCGGTAAAACCGGCACCACCAATCGGCAGAACGACGCCTGGTTCATCGGCTTCACCCCCCAACAGGTAACCGCCGTCTGGGTGGGACGTGACGACAACCAGCCGATCGGCCACGGCATGACCGGCGGCCGGGTCGCCGCCCCGATTTGGCACAGCTACATGAGTGAGATCATGGGCAACCTGCCGGTGCAGGGTTTTGTGCCGCCCGAGGGGATCACCTTCGTGCGGCTCGACCCCGAAACCGGCAAACAGCCAACCCCCGAATCGCAGCGCATCATCTTCGAGGCGTTCCGTAAAGGGACCGAACCCAATTTTCAAACCGACCTTCCCGACTGGCTGACTCAATGAGCGACACCCCCCGTCTGCGTTTCGCCCCCTCCCCCACCGGCTGGCTCCACATCGGCAATGCCCGCACCGCCCTGTTCAACTTTCTGCTCGCCCGCAAGCTGGGGGGCACGTTGATCCTGCGCATTGAGGACACCGACCAGGCCCGCAGTCTGCCCGAATACGAGGCGGGATTGATGGAGGATTTGCGCTGGCTCGGCATCGATTGGGACGAGGGGGAGGATGTCGGGGGCGACTGTGCCCCCTACCGCCAATCGGCCCGCGCCGAGCGTCACGCAGCGGGACTGCGCAAGCTGGCCGAATCGGGCGCGGTCTACCCCTGCACCTGCACCCCCGAGCGGCTGGAGGCGGTACGCCAGCAGCAGTTGGCCAAGGGTCTGCCCCCCCGCTACGACGGTTGTTGCAGGCCTTCTGGTTCTGCGGGTCTTGCAGATGGAAGCAATCCTCGCCTTCCTCCCGACGGCACCCCTTTTGTCTGGCGCTTCCGGGTCCCCGAGGGGGAGACCTTCGTGTTCGAGGACTTGGTGCTCGGCCCCCAGACGATGCAGGCGGCCCACATGGGCGACTTCGCCCTGAGCCGCTCTGACGGGACGGTGACCTTCCTCGGTTCGTCGCTGATGGATGACCTCGACATGGGGGTGACCCACGTGCTGCGCGGGGTCGACCATGTCACCAACACCTTCCGCCAACGCTTGATCGCCCGCGCCCTGGAGCACGAACCCCCCGCCTATGGCCACCTCCCCCTGGTCAACGCCCCCGGCGGCAAGCCGCTGTCGAAGCGGGACGGCGGCGCCTCGGTGCGTGACTTCCGGCAGGCCGGTTACCTGCCCGAGACGATCCTGACCGCCATGGTCCGCCTGGGCTGGACCCCCCCCGAGGGGGCCAAAACGTTGGCGGAGCTGGCTGCCGCCTTCGATCCCGCCGCCATCCAACCCGCCCCGGCGGTGTGGGACGTGACCCACCTGCCGGGGCTCAGCCGCGAGGCGTTGCAGGCGGCCAATGGTGAGCGACTGCGCGAGGCGGCCCGGTGTTTGGACTCGGCGCTGGACTTCCCGGCAGCCTATTGGGATCTGGTCAAAGCCAACCTCGAAACCTTGCGCGATGGGGCGCAGTGGAAGCGACTGCGCGACCCCAACGCTCCCGCCGACGACGACGAGGCGCAAGCGGTGCTCGATGCGGTCCCCGAAACGCTGCTTCAGGCGATGCGGACGATCCCGGTTCAGCCGGGTCAGGAGGGAGCTTGGGCCAAGGCGGTGGGTCAGGCGGCGGGACTGAAGGGCAAGGAGCTCTTCATGCCGCTGCGGGCGATCCTGAGCGGAGCGCTGCATGGGCCGAGTATTGGGGAGATCGTGGGGTATTTGGGGGGGAATGGGGTTCAAGCAAGGATCTGACAGCCGTATCAGGATTTATCGCGAATCCAATCCAGCACGGCGCCACCACACTTCGGCCTGCCGTATCTCCGCTTGGGTCTCTTCGGTCAACAGGGACAAAAGTCCTCATCGCGCAATGGCCTGCTGGATCGCGTCCCACGCACTCAAATAAGCCTGATGCGTAACCCCGCTTTCGGATGTCCGGGTTCATGGACTTGTTCGGCACTAATTTCGATGGACCCAGTAGTACGGTTCGCGATGGAGATAGAAGACATCGGGACGAAGGATTTTGGTAATTCCCCCCCTTCGTTGAAAGATGCCTCCCGCATACGGAAAGCTAAGGAAACGCTGATTCAAGGCGGGATGCCTTGAATCAGCGTTTCCCTAAAGCCGCGTGGGTTCCTTTGATGAGAAGATCGAGGTTGCAGCGGGAACGATGGGATCAAGGGTACAGCGTTGAATCGTTGCTCTTGGCTGTATGGAAACCACCAGGGTAGGACGGATCATGAAGCGATGGACACCGTTGTTGTTGGAATGGATGGTGCCGAATTGGGGAGGGTTTTCGCCTGCCCAAGCCGGGGAGCACGAGCGCTACAAACGGGGAAAGGAGCATCAAGAAACCGGCGCAGCGCAAACTCGGGAACACGAGCAAGACCGAAGGCCAACACACACGCAACGCGACAACAACAACGAAGCGCAAAATCGCCCCACCCCGCCGCCCGCCACCCCTCCTTTGAATGGCGGGGGCAACTCGGTACCCCCTCCCGCTCCACCCACCATCGTCTGCGCCCCCACCATCATCCCGCCCATGGCTGTCATCGTTGAAGCCATGGGGTCCCAGACCCCGGCGCAAGGGGGCCGTTTTCTCTTTGATTCTCAATCATAAACTGGCCCGCCGCCGCCAACCGGGTAGACTGCCAGTGCCACCCCGCCTGAAATATCGTGCGGCCCTTCGACAGGCGCAGGGTGAGTAGAACAACGCCGCTTTTACCCAACCCGCCACACGAAACCGACGACTTGTGACCCTCCCCCCCCTCTGGACCCGCAACTTCCGCCTGCTCTGGGCCGCCAGCTTTATGATGGCGGTCAGCTTCTACTTTTTGCTCCCCACCCTCCCCCTCTACGTCGTGCAGTGGCTCCACGCCAGCCCCACTGACGTCGGCTGGATCATCGGGCTGTTCACCCTCACCGCCCTTGCTGTTCGCCCCTTTGCCGGATTGGCGCTCGACCGTTTCGGGCGCAAAACCGTTTACCTGCCCGCCTTGATCCTCTTTGCGCTGGCGATGGCGGGGTACCTGATTCCCCAAACCCTGGCCGGATTGCTCGTCCTGCGCTTGATCCACGGCATTTTCTGGGGGATGACCACCACCGGTGGCGGGACGCTGGCGGCCGACATTGTCCCCCCTGCCCGGCGGGGCGAGGGGTTGAGTTGGTATGGGATGACCATGACCTTGGGGATGGCCCTGGGGCCGGTCGGGGGGCTGTGGCTGCTGCGCGACCACGGCCCAACCACCCTGTTTGTGGCTGCGACCGTCCTCGGGCTGAGCGGTGCCCTTGCCGCCGCCCTGCTCCGCCCCCCCGTCATCGCGCCGCGCCCCCCCTCCCCTTTTGCCTGGAGCAGCCTGATCGAGGGGCGACTGCGTTGGGTGGCGCTCCTCTTCGCCCTCTACGCCGCCACCTACGGCGGGGTGGTCAGCTTCATCACCCTCTATGGCGCCGAGTTGGGGATCGTCAACAGCGGCTGGTTTTTTCTCACCTACGCTGTGGCGGTCGCCACCATCCGTCCGGTGGCGGGCAGGACGATGGACCGGCGCGGCCCCGCCGGGCTCTTCACCATCGCCCTGGTCCTGCTCATGACCGGCTTTGCCATCCTCGCCTTGGCCCAAGGGTTGATCGGCTTTTTGGTCGCGGCCGCAGTGCTGGGTTTGGGGAGCGGGATTGTCATGCCGACCTGTTTCACCATGGGAATCAATCTGGTCGAACCCTACCGACGCGGCGCCGCCAACGGCACCCTGTTTTCGGCCCTCGATCTGGGGATCGGTTTGGGGGCGGTGTTGCTGGGGATCGTCGCCCACCACTTCGGGTTGGCGGCGATGTACGCTTGCAGCATCGGGGTGTTGCTGCCTGCCCTGATGTTGTTTCATCTTAAGGTGTTGCCCGATTACCGCACCCGAATGACCCCCTCCCCCCCATCGACGGATCCATCATGACGCTGCCTTTGACCGAACCGATGCGCCGCGCCCTGGCCACGATCTGGATTGTCCTGCGCACCGCCGTCGTCTCGTTCCTCGACAACCGCGCCTTCGCCGCCGCCGCCACCCTGTCGCTCTACGGTTTTTTGGCTTTGATGCCGCTGCTGCTGGCGGTGGTGCTGGTCGTCTCGGCCACCCTCGATTCCCCCCAAGCGCTGACCGGCGCCCTGGCCAACCTGACCCGCGAGGGGCTACCGAACCTCAATCTGGCGGTGGTCGACGAGGTGCAGCGGCTGGCCCAAAGCAAGGCACCCGGCTGGCTCGCCTTCATTTTGCTGCTTTGGGCGGTCACCCCCTTTGCCGGAGCGGCGCGGGCCGCATTCGAGGCCGCCTTTCACAAACCACGGCGGGGACGCCACTTCTGGCTGTTCGACCTGGGTTGGGATGCGCTGGTGGTGATGTTGCTGCTCAGTTTGATCCTCGCCCTGATGGTCATGCAGGTGTATTTGGGGCTGCGGGCCGAGTACTTCCCCCATCTGCCCTACATCACCCCGATGCTGGAGTGGGTGATCCCGCTGCTGATGCCGGTTTTGGTGATCGGGCTTCTCTTCTTGGTGTTTTCGCCGCTGCGCCCCCGCTGGTCGAGCCTGCTGATCGGCTCCCTGGCCGCCGCCTTCTTATTCAACCTGCTGCGCTGGGGCTTCGGCGCCCTGCTGGTCTACAACCCCGACTACGGCTACGCCTTCGGCTCGCTCAAAACCATCTTCTTGCTGCTGGTCTGGGCTTATTACTCCTTTGCGGTGCTGCTCTTTGGGGCCGAGGTGGCGGCGGCGGTAGAACGGCGGGAGATCCTGCTCATCACCGCTTTGATTTCCCACGAAACCCCACCCGCCGCCGAACATTTGGTGATGGGGGGACGGTATTTGCACCGACTCGATCCGGGTGAACACCTGTTTGAAGTGGGTGATGCGGGGCGGGAGATGTACGTGGTGGTGCGGGGCGAGGTGATTGTCGGCCACGGTGGCAAGGTGCTGACCCGGCTGCACCACGGCGATTTCTTCGGCGAGATGTCGCTGCTGCGCGGCACCCCCCGTTCCACCGGCGCCAAGGCGGGGGGCGAGGGGGCCGATGTGGTGGCGGTCGATTCGACCAACTTCGAGGCAATCGTGCGGGAAAACCCCGCCATCTTCAGGCGGATGCTCGAAGAGATGGCCAACCGGTTGCAGGCGACCACCGAGCAGACCCTCTCGCCGATTTCTCGGAAAACACCATGAAACGCCCGGTTTTGTTCACTTTAGGGGCACTGTTGGTGGCGGGGGTGGGGGCGCTGCTGCTCCCTTCGTCCCACGCAGGCCAGGAGGTGGACATGCCCGACACCGAACTGCCCTTCAAGGCCATGGCCGAGCAAAAGCTGCATCACGCCCCGGAGGGGGGCTTTCGCAACCCCTGGCGCCCCGACGGCGAGGGGAATTTCGGCCGGTTTTTGCGCTGGAAGCTCCAGTCCAATCCCTGGGCGAAAGAGAAGAAAAAACTGCCGGTCTTCTCGGTCGAAAAACCCGATTTCACCGTGCCCGCAGGCGGTATTCGGGTGGTTTGGCTGGGCCACAGCACGGTGCTGATCCGTACTGCTCAGACCACGATCATCACCGACCCGATCTTCGGCGAGGTTTGGCCCGGCCTCGACCGCGCCACCCCCTTCCCCCTCGATCCAAACGATCTACCCCACATCGATGCGGTGCTGATTTCCCACAGTCACTACGACCATTTGGATGACGACTCCTTGCGTTTTCTGGTCGAGCGGGACCACCCCACGGTTATTTCTGGCCCCGGATACGAGGGTTGGTATCTAAGTCACAAGATTTCCGGCACGAAATCCTTAGATTGGGAGCAGGCGACGACCCTACCGGGGGGGGTTAGGGTCGTCGCCTATCCCCTGCAGCACTGGTCCCGCCGCACACTCTCCGACACCAACGCCATGCTCTGGAACGGCTACCTCATCGAAGCTGAGGGGGTGCGTCTGTTTTGGGCGGGCGACACCGCCTACTTCCCAGGCTTTGCCGAGTTTGGCAAACGGTTCGGCCCCATCGATTTGGCGCTGCTGCCGGTGGGGGCCTTCGAACCGCGATGGTTCATGCAGGGACACCACATGAGCCCCGATGATGCGACCCAGGCGGCGGGTGACTTGCGGGCGCGGTTGTGGATCCCCATTCACTGGGGCACCTTCGATCTTTCAGACGAACCGCTCGATCTACCGATCCGCCACCTGCAAACCAGGGGCAGCACTACCCCGATGTTGGTCCTTAACCATGGTGGTGGAACCGACCTCGATGCCGAGGCTGCACCCCCCTGAACCTCTTTTAGGAGCGCATGTTGAACCGCCTGCACCTCTCGATCTTCACGTTGTTGTTCGTTCCACTGATCGCCCACGCCAACGATGCTCCAACGCCTGTCCCCGTCCCTACCTGGAACGGCGAGGGGGAGCTCGGCTTTACCCAGGCGCGGGGCAACACCGACAGCAACATCCTCAACGCCAAACTGGGGTTGGGGCGTAGCGATGGCCCCTGGGATCACAGCATCAACGTTGAGGCGCTCAACAACACCACCGGCGGCGTGCGCACCGCCGAGCAATATGTTGTGGGTGCCAAAACCAAATACGCCTATAACGAGCGCGCCTACAGCTTTGCTGCGCTGAACTGGCAGAAAGACCACTTCGCCGCCTTTCGGCTGCAACAGGGGATCGAAATCGGCGCCGGTCGCAACGTACTGCACGAGCCCGACCACAGCCTCGATCTATCGCTTGGCCTCGGTTATCGCGAAACGGTGGCCAACGACGCCGCCCTGACCAAGAAAACCAACCCCACCGTCTCGGTAGGTCTGAATTACCTGCTGGGATTGAGCCCAAGCGCCACCTTCACCCAAGACCTGAACGTCACCACTGGCAAAGACAACACCTACACCGAGGCGGTGACCGGTTTGAAGGTAACGATCAATGCGAGCCTAGCGCTGAAGAGCAGCTACACCGTGAAGCACAACAGCACCGTGCCTGTGGGGAGCAAAGCGACCGACACGGTGACGGCGGTGACGTTGGTTTATGGGTTTTGACGCGAAGGATCGATGCCAATGACAAAGGGGGCTCGGGCCCCCTTTTTTTGTGGTCGCTCGGCAGGCCCACCCGGTTCAGTCGTGATTTCAAAGCTAGGAGTCTGTCGGGCTTGAGCGTCCGTAGCGAGCCGAGTGGGGAATCGAGGCCAAATTTTCACGGTTTTGAGGATCATAGTGGTGGCTATGTGACGAAAAAACGGGGAAATTTGGACCGATTAC
>MNWR01000044.1 GCA_001872725.1 Proteobacteria bacterium CG1_02_64_396
CGATTACCCGCCGGCGCACGACTGCATGGATGCAGGAGGTAGAGCAATGCAGGAGCAATTGCCGAGTAGGACGATCTCAAGTCCGACAGACTCCTAGGAGGTTCCATGAGTCTCGAACGGTTCGTACTGGACCATGAATTGGCTGTCCGCCTGGGTTCGTTCTTGGGCATGTTGTTCATGGTCGGCCTGTGGGAGGTCGCGGCGCCCAGGCGCGCCTTGACCGTATCCAAGCTCCTGCGCTGGACCAACAACCTCGGTCTGGTGCTCCTCAATACCGCACTGCTGCGCTTGCTCTTCCCCCTGGCGGCGGTGGGGATGGCGGCCTTCTGCACCACGAACGGATGGGGCCTGATCCATCATTTCCGGGTGCCCCCCGTGATTGCCATACCCCTGGCGGTGATCGCCCTGGATTTCGTCATCTGGCTCCAGCACGTCATGGTTCATGCGGTGCCGACGCTGTGGCGGCTGCATCGGGTGCACCACGCCGATCCCGACTACGACGTAACCACCGGAACGCGCTTTCATCCCATCGAAATCGTGCTGTCCATGCTGATCAAGTTCGCCGCCATCGTCGTGCTCGGTCCGCCGGTGGTGGCGGTGGTGATCTTCGAGGTGCTGCTCAACGCCACGGCCATGTTCAACCACGGCAACATCCGTCTGTCGGCGGGGCTGGATCGGGCATTGCGCCGGTTCGTGGTCACCCCGGACATGCACCGCGTGCACCACTCCATCGAGGACGACGAGGCCAATTCCAATTTCGGTTTCAATCTGCCGTGGTGGGACCGCCTATTCGGCTCCTACCGCGACCAGCCGCGTGCCGGCCACACGGCCATGACCATCGGCATCCGCAGTCATCGCGATCCGAACGAAGTGGCGCGCCTGCCCGGCATGCTACTGTTGCCTTTCCGGGGCGCGGTCATGGGTTACGCCATCAACCGACGCGATGCTTCGAGTGCCGTGAAAGATTCCAGCACGTAATTCCGCCTATACCCCTTCTGGCGGTTGTCGGGTCGTGCGGGGTGCGTGCGTTTTTCAATGGCATGGGTCGTTGAAACAAAATCGAATTCTAGGGGAGCGTTGAAAAAGGCCTCCTGCCTTGAATCAGCACGCTGCGCAAAAACCAAAAGTAGGCGCCCTGAGGCGGCGATGGTTTTTGCTTCGCTTGCAAAATCAGAAGAGCTTCGGCGACGGGGTCGCCTCCTACGACAGCGTGCCATTTTGGCAGCCCATCCTTGGGGCCGCGCGGAAGCGCGAATCAATCGGCGCTTCCTTAGGGGGATGTCGCCCCCCACCCTGCCGCCAGAGCAATGGCCTGGGCCGGGTCGAGCCAGCCGTAGCCGGGGGCGGGGGTGCCGGGGCAGGTGGCGGGATCCAGGGGGGTGGTGCTGCGGGCCAGGATGGTGCGGATTTGAGCGTCGTCCAAGGCGGGGTTGGCGGCGCGGATGGCCTCAAGGGCCGGGGCGGCGGCGGTTCCGGCGTGCAACGCCCCGTTCATCCAAACCATGGCCCCCTCGGGGGTGAGGGCGCCGCTAAGGGCCAGGATGGGGGTGGAGGTTGAAAGGGCTGACGGTGATAAAGAACGGGGGGCGGCGGCGGGAAGGGTTCCGGCGTGGCCGTATTCCCAGCGGCTCGTGCTTAGATTGCCATCACCACCCTGGGCATCCACATAGTAACGATACCGGACGCCAGGGGTGGCAGTGGTGTCTACTGCCGACATGACGATGTCAGCGGTACGTCTACCGGTACTGGAGACAACGGGGGGGATTAGCGGTTGGATGTCGGCCCTCGTCCAATAGGCGATTTCGACCTGTCGCTCCTCTAAATTGGCATAGGGATCATCAAAAACCAAATAGCGCCACAGGGTGACATTGGCGACAGGAAGGGCATCGCCGATGCACCATGAAACAATAACCCGGTCAACATAAACTCCGTCACTGGCATCCAAACATTGAGGTTCCACGGGGATCCCGATTACATCAGGACTACATGCTGCTAATGGAAGAACCAAGGCAACCCATGAAAGAACGGATGTTGTCTTAATGTTCATGGGTATCCTACCCATTCTGGTGAAATGAATTCGTTGCGTGGGGTTGGCAAAGTCCCGGCATGGCCATGCTCGTCGCGACTGATGTTGCAACGGGCGACAGAACAAACTTGCACGAAATAATCATAGGCCATCCCCGGAATGACCGTGTTGTCATCGAATGTTATAAAAACGTCGCTGACAGGCTCCCCATGTTGATCTTTTGATGAGGTGTTGCGAAGGGCTACAACAACAGCGGTATCCCACATTGCTAAACGGACAACGTTGTCGTTACTGGCGAGTGGTTTTCGGTACAAAACATAACCCTCGGCATCACTCGATACGGGCCATTTCACCTCAACATGGTCGGTAAAAATCCCATCGCTGGCCGTGAGGCCAAGAACGTCGGGGAAGTGTACAAATACCCGACATCCAGACAGGAAAAAGAGGCAGCCCGATAAACAGGCTGCACACAATGCGCCTGGCCATATCAACCGCTTTTTGGGTGTGGTGGTTTTGATCACGATCAATTCACGTTAACGGTGACAAGACCAAAACTGTTGAACGGGTAAGCAATTTGGTCGATACGTTGCCACTGTTTCTTGTCGTCCCATTCGGTGTCGACATAGAGGTAGTGCTCGTCGGGGATCCAGAAGCACAAGCCATCAAAGTGACGTCGTTTGCTGCCCAGAACGGGCATGTAGTGGTTTTTGTATCTTCCGGCCAGACCAACATCCATCAGAATGGGGGGTCTGGCTTGGTTGATTTCGGCAACCGCCTTAGCAAATAACGACGCAGACCCTATTTCAGAAAGCAGAGGGGTATAAAAGGGGATTGGAATTCCGACGTTGGTTGAAAACCCGACCCCAAAATACGACGTTGATCCCCCACGACCCCCAAGTCCTTTATCCCGTAGATAGGCCTCGATGCCATCACTCATTTTCCACGGCAAGGTGCCCTGGGTGAGGACAGCATCGGTCCCCATGTGGCCGCGCATTGACACGAGATCGGCGTGAAGGACCGAGTCCGAGAAATTGATGTTTCTACGATCATTCGCGGTGCTGGTTGGCATCAATGACGCCCGCAACGCCGGTTTGCGCCAGCCGTGGTAGCGCAAAACGGCCAAGCCCGCAACCGGGCCGCAATTGTTGATATTCTGACCTTTGCGGGCGGCGTTTTTCAAAGAAATCAACCGCATCCAATCGTCGTTTTGGCTCTGGCGGTTGACCCCCGGCAATTGCGTGACATCCCTCCAGCTTCTGCATGGAGGAATTCTGATTTTCACGATGCCCATTACCGAGCTGCGCAGCGAGCTCACAAATCCTCCCAACGAAAAGCGGGCCAGCATCTCTTGCCGTGCGGCCAGCGGCGCTGCCGGGTCCACCCCATACGGCACCACTTCCACCGTGGCGCTTTCCTCCGGCAAATCGGCGATGGCCTGCCATTCTTGCAAACGCAGCTCTCCGGCGGTTAAGCCGGGGTCGGGCGGGGTGTCGGCGGCGGCGTAGGGATCGGCGGCCAGCATTTCGTCCAGGGTGGGGGGGAGTAAACCGGCGGCTGCGGCTTGTGCTTGCTGCTCGGCCAACGCGGCAAAACGTTGTTCATAAGCGGTTTGAGCGGCGGTGACATCGGCTTGGGTCAACTGCACCCAGCCATCGGTGTTGGTGCCAAGGGTGGGGTCGCCCATCACCAGGAAGGCCCCCAAGTCGCCCGATTCGTCCTGCACCGTCAGGTAAAGGTTGCCGGGGGGCAGGCTGAGGGCGTCGGCGACCACGGGGTGAAAGTGCCCCTGGTTGGCCAGGTGATCGAGCAATCCGGCCTTGTTGTAGTAATAGGCGGCGGGCCCCTCGGTAAAAGCCAAGGCGGCGCCAAAGTCCAGATCGGCCCCGACGACGACGCTGAAGAAGTCGCTCTCTTGCACCGTTCCGGCTCGGATTTGGGCGATCAACCCCTCTTCGTCGATCTCTTGGTAGCCCCGCACGAAGGTCATCAGCGCCACCGCGTTGGCCCCTGTGGTTTTGGCCACGTCGCGAAAAACCTGGGAATGGACCAGCAGGGTATCGCCAAACTCCTCTTGCGCCCGTTGCAGCGCCGCTTTGTAAACGGTGTCGAGGTAGTTGACGGTGGCGCTGCCCAACAGGGTGACATCGCCGCCAACCTGGGCGCTGCCGGTCAGGTACAGGTCGCCCGTCGCCCGCACGTTGCCGTGGATGGTCATCCGGCCCACCACCTCTAGGGCGCCGCTTTCCAGGTTGCCCTCCACCACCACGGCGGGGTCGAAGGGGTTTTGTACGTCGATGCGGGCGGCGCCGATTAGGGTGGCGTTGCCCCGGACCAGCAGGGCGGCGTGCAAATCAAGGTGGCTGGTTTGAAGGGTTAGGTCGCCGTCGACCAGCAGGGTTTGCCGCAAGGGAAGGTAACCGCCGCTGATGTGCCAACACCCGGTGACGGCATCGAAAAACCAGCTTCCCGGCAGGGTGGTGGGGTCGGTGGGGGTTAACAGGCCGGTGGCATCGCTGGTTTGGATGGCGCCGTCGCTGCCCAGCAGGATGGCGTGGGTGGGGGTTCCCCCAGTGGGGGTTCCCCCTTGCAGCAAGGTATCGATGGTGGGCAGTTCGGGACGCAGGGTGCGGGCGGCGGCCAAGGGGGTGTTGTTTTGGCGTTTTCGGGCAGCCCCAGCGGGGGCCTCTACCTGCCGGGCCGAGGTTAAACTCCCTGCCACCCGGCTGGTTTGGCCCCGCAGTGCCACGGCGCCGTTGGCATGAACCCCTGCCAGCACCCCATGGGTGGTCAGCGCCCCTTGGACGGTCAGATCGCCACCGCTGATCAAGGCTTGTTGGGTGAAACTGGCCGGGGTGGTGTGCACGGCGGGGACGGCGTGGGAGGAGGAGGGCGGGGGGGAATTGGCGGGGCCGGAGCTACAACCGGCGGCCAGCAACGTCAGCCCCATCAGGGCCAAAACTCGGGGGGGGGGGGCAGCAAACGCATGATGCGAACTCCTTGATCCTAAAACCGCGAAAACGACATTCGGCGCGACCTGATCCTGCCCGGTGCGATTCGGCGTGCGACCCGGCACGCTTACCCATCCTGCACCGGCGGGAAGAGGGGTGTCAAATGATCGGTCGCGCCACGCCCGCAGGTTTTGTCTCGGCGTTCTCAACCCGGCAAACTTCGGGGTCGCCCTTCCCCCATATTGGAGCCCCTCATGACCACCCTGCACATAACCCTCTCCGGCATGACCTGCGACCAATGCAAGGCCCGCGTCACCGCAGCGCTGGCCGAGGTCGAAGGGGTTGAAACGGTCGCGGTCGACCGCCTCGCCGGGATCGGCACGGTCGTCCTAAAAGAGGGGGCCGACCCCACCGCCACGCTGGCCGCCATGCAATCCGCCGTCGAGGCGGGGGGACGCTACCGCATCGAGGGGGCAGTGCCCGAAGGGTGGTGCCCCAATCCCGACGACAAGATCCTCACCCTGGGCATCGAGGGGATGACCTGCGACAAGTGCAAGGCCCACGTCACCGCAGCGCTCGCCAAGGTGCTGGGGGTCGGAGCGGTCGAGGTCGACCGGGAGGCGGGGACCGCCCGGGTCGTCATCCCCCCCTGCCTGCTCGCCCTTCCAGAGGTGCTGCGCCGCGCCCTGCACGAGGCGGTCGAGGCGGGGGGACGCTACCGGATCGTCGCCATCCTGGGGCTGCCTGTTCCCCCCGCCCCCCCCCTCGCATCTGAATCCGAAGCCGCATCCTGCCCC
>MNWR01000045.1 GCA_001872725.1 Proteobacteria bacterium CG1_02_64_396
GGCTCGTGAGGGTCTGCACTACGTCCCCTACGATGGCTTCCAGGTCACCGCCCACGCTCGAGAGGCCGTCCTGACCGCCGATCAGGCGGACGCTTGGCGCGCCAATGGCCACCGGGTCAATGCGGCCCCGGTGGCGATTCCGGTACCCGCCCCGGTCGAGATCCCCCGTCCCGTTCCAGTCCCGGTGCCGGTCTCCATACCCTCGACCTCGACCTCCACGATCACCGACAACGCGGGGGGCGGCTCCGCCTCCCTCGATCCCACCGTCCTGGCCCGAGCCATCGCCGAGGCGCTGCAGGGGCAGATGGGCGGGGCCAGCGGCTTGACCCTCAACCTGGACGTCGTCATGCAACTCGACGGCCGTGAGATCGGCCGAACCGTGCGGCCGGTGATCTATGAGGACAGCGCCGCCGGGTTCCCGACCGTGCACGTCAGGGGGGTGGTGTCGTGAGCGCTTTTCTCGATTACGCGCAGCGACCCTCCGCCGAGCTGATCCAACTGGTCGAGCTCTATCCGATCAACGGCTCCGGCCCCTTCTTCCTGGCCGACGCCCCCTATGTCACCGAGCCCGAAGACGCGCACTCCAACACCATTTTTTGGCCGGTGATCGAGCGCTCTCTGGGCCTTCGCCGGGCGATCCAAGACATCCGCTCAGGCGGTCGCACCACCAGCACCTTCGATTGGTTGCGGCTGGCGTCGTCGGCCATCGACGACTCCGCCGCAGCAGCGGTCGACCTGGCAACGGTCGCTCTCGATGGGGCCACGGCCAAGATCGAACTGGTCGGCCCCCGCAGGGATGTGCCGTACACCGAAGACAACGTCATTCAGGTCGCCGAGGTTGGTCGTTCCCGCCACTCATCCGAGGGGTGGCTGGAGTTGGAGCTGCGCGACCCGACCGCCCGCTTTGATCGCGTCATGCTGCCACCAGGGGTCATCTCCGCGACCGACTACCCCGACGCCCCGGCAGCGAGCCTGGGCAAACCAATCCCGCTGCATTTCGGGCGTTCCAGGGGGGTTGCCGGGATTTTGATCAAGGCGACAACCGAATGGGTTTACCTATTCGGCGAGGGCCCCTATCAGGCGATCAGCAACGTCTGCGTCAACGGCGCGATCGCCGCCGGGGTCACCGTTGACGCCGCTGCCGGAACCGCCACCTTCACCACCAAGCCGGTTGGCCCGGTGACCGCCGACGTGGAGGGCAAGGTCGACAACGGCATCTGGTTGTCGACCACCGCGCAGGTGATGGCCTACTTGGCGGGCCGGTTCGGAGGGGCGGGCGGTCCCGACGTCGTCGCGAATGGCTCTTTCGACGCCAACATCATCGACGGCTGGGGGGGGGGGACAAATGCAACGTGGGATGCGGGTCGGGCCAAGATGACCGCCACAGCGTCCTCCGCCGCCTACCTGGGGCAGGATCTCGACGTGACACCCGGACGGCTCCACCGACTTGTCCACGACGTCGAGCAAGTCGATGGGGATTCGCGCGTGTATATCGTCGATCTAACCCTCGGCGTGACGATAGCCGCCAGCACCTGGTCTGGCGCCAATCTAGTGACCGGGCAGGGCGTGGACTTCATTCCAGCCGGGAATCAGGTGCAAATCCGTCTGTTCAGGATGTACGGGTCGGTGGGCGATACCTGGTTTGACAACATCACCGTCTTCATGCCGGGCTGTCAATTCGACGGTCTGCCGACCGGGGTCATCGGCTACGAGGTCAAGGGCGCTGTCAGCCTCGGAGCGGCCCTCACCGAGCTGGCCAAGGGGTGTCTGGCCTGGTGGGGATTCGCCCGCTCCGGCGACCTGATCACCCGCCAGATCGCCACCCCTGCCGGAGGGGGTGTGACCGTGACCGAGACCCAGGGGATGGGGGAGCTGACCTGGGAGAGCGAGCCCCTGGGGGCCAATCACGCCGTCACGGTGACCTACCGCCCCAACCACACTCAAATCCAGACTCCCGCCGCCAGCGTGGACGCCGCCACCCAACAGTGGCTGCAAGGGACCGGCCTACAAACGCAGCGCGAGATCACCCCCACCACCACCAGCACCATCGCCACCCCCATCAAGACCTTCTTCGACGCCCAGGCCGACGCCGAGGCGATTGGCGACCTCTACCTATCGATCTTCGGGGTTGAGCGTCGCACCGGGAAGGTGTTGGTCCCCTACGGGGCGGGGACTTTCGGTCTGAGCGATGAGGTGACCGTCGATGGCATCGATGCGCTGGTGATCGAGGTCAACGAATCCAGCGGGCAGGGCGAGAGCCAGACCCTTGGGCTGTTGCGATGAGCGCCGCACCAATCTTCTCGTTCGCCAATGCCGCCTCGCGAGCTGTGAGCCTGACCGCCGACAGCGAGGCGGGCGGCATGCCCGCTGCCTACCTGCAAGACGCCCGCCGCTCGGCCCTCTATCGCTCAGGGGCGGTCAGCACGGTCAACCTGGCGGTGACCTTGCAGTCGGGGGAGTCGGTCGACGTGCTGGGCCTGGTGGATCACATCCTCCCGGTGGACGGCACGATTCGGGTTCAGAGCTGGAGCGACGCCATCGGCGGCAGCGTTCAGGTGCTCGATCAGACCTTCAGCGCGTGGCCGACCGGGGTGGTCCCCTCCCCACCCTGGCGCAGCGGATTTTTGGGGCTGTTGTCTGCCCCCCTGTCGAGCCTGTACTGGCAGGTCACCCTGAGCGGGACCGGGTTGGCGTATCAACAAGCTTCCATTCTGTGGCTGGGCGAGCGCTGGCAACCAGCTCAGCGTCAGCAGAGGGGCTGGCCGCTGAGTCGGCGCCCCATTACCACCTGGCGGCACACACCGGGCGGGCAACGCTACGGTCGTGGTCGGCTGGGGCCGCTCGAGTGTGCGATTCAGTACGACTGGCTGACCCCCGAGGAGCGGCATGAGCTGTTTTTGAGATACACCCAGGTCGAAGACAGAACCCCCTTTTTGTTCTGCGCCAACCCCGACGGGGGGAGGGGTCAGCTCGAAAGCCTGATTTACGGAACTTTCGACGGCCAGGCCTCGGGCCGCTTTTCTGAACGCACTTTTCTAGCGACCTCCGCCCCGGCGCGGATCGTCGAGGCCCTAACTTAAGGAGGACGACCCATGCACCTCGTCCAGTGGTACGCAGGCGAATTGACCGCCACCGTGCGGCAGAAAAACGGCGCGGCCGAAGACCTGACCGGCGCCGATCAGGTGACCTTCAAGGCGGTCGGATCGAACGACACCATCGGCCCGTTGGTGTGCACCATCGACCCCGACCAGGTCGGCCACAAGGGGGGGGCGGCCGTGCCGGTGACCCCTGCTCTGCTCGACCGGACTGGGACCTTCAAGGTGATCTGGGGGGTGACTCGGGGGAGCGATACGGTCAACGGCGACTTCGACGATTTGGTCCTATCGCGGCCGCCGATGGCTCGATTCGACTACATCCGAGGCAACGCCCCCTCATTCCAGATCCGCGTCCCCGGCGCCGACTTTTCGGCGGTGGCCAGCATCGAACTCTTCCTGACCGCCGACCCGACTGCCATCGGGGCCGCGCACAACGGCACCATCGCCTACGCGGCCGCCAAGGGTAAGGAGTGGGTCGACGTCGCCCTCACGGCGGCCGACACCGCCAACGCCGAAACCCGTTACGGCCGCATCAAGTACGACGGCCAGTACACCGACGTCATGCTCTGGGTGGGGCGGTCGCTGTGAGCACCGGGACCGTCCTAGCCCTGCCCGACGTGGCGGTGTCGGCCGTGATCGACACCGGTCGGCAGGGGCAAGTCTCGCGGGTTGCCACCGTCGCCGTCGATGCCGTGCTGGCGACCGGCTGCCAGGGGGTGGTGTTCTCGACCCCGCCCGCGTTGATCGTCTCGGCTGCCCTCGAAACTGGAGGGCAGGGGCAGGTCGGCGCAGTGCCCAGCCTGGTGCTGATCGACCCCGCCGCCGTCGATGCCTTTGCCGACTGGCAGCGTCGTTTGAACTGGTGGGGGTCGACCGGGGGCAAGACCTTGGAATTCACCCCGGTGATGGTCGCGGCCGTGGGCGACACGGGGGGACGGTTGGGGGATGTCGGAGTCTCCGGCGCCGTCGTCTACAACGCGGGCAGCCACGCCTCGGCCGAGATGCGCTGGGCAAGTTGGAGCGCGGATCATTCCGCCACCCTGGTGGGCGCCAGCAGCGGGGTCACCTACACCCACAACCTTGGCACGACCAACCGAATCACCAAGGTCTACCCGGTCACTTTGGACGGTACCCTGGGCGACGTCTGGGTGGTGCGCGGCAGCAACAGCGACACAATCTACTGGTCGGGCAGCTACGTCGGCGACGTGATCGCGGTGACCGTCCGGGCGACCAACGTCCGCAGCGTCGTGCAGGGGGATTGGACGATCACTGCTGCCGGGAAGTTTGTCGCCGGGTCGCATGACCTGCTGCCGGTCGCTGTCCACAACGCCGACACCGGCGGCGCAGCCGGAGACCTCTACGCCCTCCCCGTCGCTGGGGGGTGGACTTTCTACTGCACAGGCAGCGCCGAGGTTCAAGCGCGCATTGCCCTGCTCCTCTAATTTAAAGGAGGCCACCGTGGCCCAATCGGACGTGAACGCGCTCGGACTGGCAAAGAGCGCCGGAGATAATCAGGCCAACGCGGTAGCCATTGCCGCGGCCGCCCTTCGAGGTGAGGTCGACAAGCTAGACGCCTGGATGACTCGCCTGCCGCTGCGCCGCGTCGGCGAGAGTCGCGACATGGCCGGATCGCTGACGTGTGGACGCGCAGGCACGGCCTATCAAATCAATCCGACGACCGGATATTACGAGCAGGTAAGCGCCAACGTGGCTCGCTTCCAGCGGATGAGCGACGGACGTCTTGGCCTGCTGGTCGAGCCTGCATTTACCCAACTGCTTACCGCCCCGACCAATCCGAGCGATGCGGCATGGACCCGCACCAATCTGTTGGCCGACGTCACTGGCCGGGCCGACATGCTGGGCACCAGCACGGCGGCCAAGGTGGTGCCCAGCACCGTCGGCGGCAACCACGACATCAGCCAGGCGATTGCCGGTGTGGTGGCCGGAGAAGGGGTAACCGTCGTGCTGGAGTGCCGGGCCGACGGGCTAGCCGAAGGCAAGCTGCTGGTCGACAACGGCGCGGGTGATGCCTGGTCTCTTGCCTACAACCTAACCACCCTGGCGATCACCTCCACGACCGGCACACCGGTTAAAACCGAGATCTGGTCTCGCGTCGGTGGTTTCGTCGGCATCAGGATGACCCAGATCGCCGCCGCCTCGGGGAGCTACACGGTGACTTGGAGGCTGCTGGAGGGTGCGGCGGGCGATGGATCTAGCGGGGTGGTACTGTCGACGCTGGAGGGATTCAGAAATATCCAGCGCCCAGCAAACCCTGTGCGCGGCGCAGGAACCCAAGGTGATGACGCCATTAGCCTCACCTACACCGGCAACGTCACCAAACCGACCGCGTCGGGCGGTGAGACCATGCTGGGGGCTGTCGAGGTGGTCAACTCGACCGACTTGATGAGTTTCACAACGACGTCTGGGGTCTTGTTCTCCACGCCGGGAGCCAGCTATCGCGCCCTATGGATCGGATTCAACAACGAATCGATGCCGTCTTTCCTCTACGGGGGATCTCTGACGAACGACCGGGTTTTATCGACGACTGTATTAGCACCAGGGTATGTGCTCAGTCTAGGGTATCGGCGCAACGGCAGCACCGTAGAGATCTTCATCGACGGTGCCGCCGATGGATCGGGATCAACAACGACGGTAGGCGGGGCGGCGACCTCCATTAAGGTCGGGGGTAACTGGGGATTGATGATCAGTGACTTCCGCTTTTATGCCCGCGCCCTATCTGATGCGGCCCTTCGCTTGATTGCTGGAGGTTGACCATGTACGTCGATCTTCTGACCCATTGCCCCGATCCAGCCGCCTTGCTCGCCGAGGTGCAAGCCAAGCACCCCGACCGGGTGGTCTATGACGGCAACAACCCGGTCGGGTGGGACATTTTCAAGGCCCCATCGGCACATGCTGCCGACGGAGGAGTCGAGACGATCGCTCACTGTCGCGTGACCGTGGGGGACCTCGCGTCCGTCCGCTCGCTGGGGCGTGTGGAGGTGCTGGCAGAGGCCCACTACGACGGAGCGACCCAGAGCACCCACGACGCCCTCTATGACGCTCTAGCAGCTAACCCCACCGCTGTAGCGATTTATGAGCGGGTGACTGGGCTGACTCTGCCCGAGCGCGTCCTGGGGGTGATCTGATCGACCGCCGTCGGCGATAGGCCGACGGGGGGTGGGGGTGGCCGCCCCCTTCCCGCGAGAACACCGCCTCGCATGACCAGGCCCGGCCTAGACCGTGGTCACCCCGCCACCGTGCGCACACGGCGGGAGCAGTGTATCGAGGACAGACCCTCCATGAAACTAGAACCGGTCGCCGTGGTGCGACCACCAGCAGCCTATATCGGTGGGAAACGCAAGTTGGCCAAACGGCTCGTCGCGATGATTGAGCAGACGCCCCACGACATTTATGCAGAGGCATTCATTGGTATGGGCGGGGTGTTTTTTAGGCGGTAGGCACGACCGAAGTCCGAAGTGATCAACGATTACAGTAAAGACGTGTCCACCTTTTTCAGGGTGCTACAGCGCCATTATCAGGCGTTCTTGGACATGATGTGCTGGCAGATCACCACCCGCAGCGAATTCGACCGACTGGTCGGGACTGATCCCGCCACCCTGACGGATCTGGAGCGAGCCGCCAGGTTCTTTTATCTGCAACGCACCAGCTTCGGCGGCAAGGTCAACGGACGGACCTTTGGTACCTCACCGTCGGAGCCGGGTCGCTTCAACATCGTCAAACTTGCCCCCCTTCTTGAGGACGTACACGAGCGATTGTCTGGGGTAGTGATCGAGCGATTGAGCTACCAGGCATTCATCCCCCGCTATGACCGCGAGGGCACCCTCTTTTACCTGGACCCGCCCTATTGGGGGAACGAGAACGATTACGGAGAGGGGCTGTTTGGCCGAGGCGATTTTGAGCAGATGGCCGAACTTCTGGCAGGCATCAAGGGGCGTTTCATCTTAAGCATCAACGACCGCCCGGAGGTGCGGGATGTGTTCAAGGAGTTCACCTTACAACCGGTGAGCCTGACCTACACGGTAGGGTGAAGGCCGACCCCGGCCAAGGAGCTGATTATCACCTCTTAAACGACCATTTAAGCCCAGCCTAGCCCGCCGCGTATGACAAACCTAGCGTCGTGTCATGACAATTTGCGCGGCGGGCCACAGTTCGGCCACGGGGTGGCCTCCGACGCGCAATGGCTTTTGCGTCGGTCCAGGCCTGACCCGAAGCCCCATCCCTTGTGTCATCCCCGCGCAGGCGGGGATCCAGCGGTCGCGGGGGCGACAGCGCTGGGGGGGATGGGGACGCCCCGGTGAGCCCAACGTGCGTTCGGGCTGCGAGGGCAGGCGCAATCGCGCCGAAGGCGGCGCTCCTACCACATTGCCTGCGCGGGGATGACGCTTCGGGGGGGCGGGGTGGTGGACTCTCCCCTAATCCAGACGCGTGCCTACGCCTGGTCAGCGCACTCCTCGCCGAATTCGACGAGGAGTGGATGGCCGGCAAAATCTACCTGAACTTCAAAATCTGAATCCCGTGGCTTAACAGGAAAAACCAGGACTTTTTACAGAAACAATGTTGCACAATCGCTGAATCAAGAGTATGGAGTTGAATTGTTGCTCTTGGCTGTATGGAAACCACCAGAGGAGGACGGATCATGAAGCGATGGACACCGTTGTTGTTGGGATGG
>MNWR01000046.1 GCA_001872725.1 Proteobacteria bacterium CG1_02_64_396
ACCCCCCATCGCCAACGCCAGGTGATCCTGGAAGACCTCGAAAATCCGCTCCTCGTCCTCGTCGTTGACCCCCAAGAAGGGGCGCTCGGGGATGCCCCGGCTGTCGTCGCCGAACTGGTGGGTGGCGGCCTGGATCTTGTTGGTCCCCAAAGCCATCCCCGAGCCGTCGGCTGTGTAGCTGAACGAGTCGCGCATAAAACCATCGAGGACCAAGATCGGCAGCCCGGCGGGCTTGCGGCGTAGGGTGGACTCAGCCAGATCGAGCCAGGGGCGTCCCTCGGGGTCGACCTGCTGGTCGTACCGCTCCAGGGTGCGATTGAGCATCACCTCGCCGACATCGAGCCAGGCGGCGGCGGGATCACCGCCGAACTCGATCAGCCGCTGAAGGGTGCGCAACACCTGCTGGTTGCCGTAGGGGGTTGCCTGGGCGAAGGCTCCGGCCATGGGGGACTCCTGGGGGGAACTTGCCCCGTTCGGGGTGATCATTGTACGCTGCTGGTCTCGGGCGAGGCGGCGCCGGGATCACCCCCTTAAGGCGTCGCCATCATCGTCCGCCCGCCCAGGTGATTGGGAGCGAGGGCCCTACCTTCCGTACAGCAGCACCCCCTCCCGTTGTTTTTCCACGTACTTCAGATCCTTGCTCGGGATCGCCGTCCAAGATTCGAGCGCGCCGTTACGCGCATCGAACACCACCAGCAACGACCGCGTACTGTCGAGCCTGACCACCTTCATCGCCCTCACCCGCAGCACAACCCGGCCGGTGCCCTTGTGGCGCTGGAACGAGCCCCATACTTCATAGGGGTCGCTCAAGGCGTCGATCAGCGCGGGCAGGAACGGGGTGCGACTCAACGCCAGGTGATCGGCCAATACCTGGGCGTTGACCACTACCGGCACAACACCACCCAGGTTGAACACCTTCTCGGGCACATGGCCCAGCAGCGTCTCTATCTGCTGGCGCGACTCCTCCGCCGTGGCTGCCTTCTTCACCAACTTGGCGGTCGTTGCATCCACCGGCATCCGCTCGGACCGTCCGTAGTCGGCAGGCTTGCCCGGCGACAGCACTTCCCAGGCATCCCCCTTCATGGCCCGCCATTCCTCCATGACCTTTTGCGCGACCGGCTGCCCCCACGCCGTCTTGCCGACGTTGTAATCCCAGCCTGGATCGATCCCCTTGTCTTTGACCTCAACCGGCCCTCGTGTGCCGATGTCCACCGTGCGAGGCTCCTCCTTGGGGGCCTCGTCGGGGCCCTCCTTGCCCAGTCGCTCCAGGTCGCGTTGGCTCAGGGTGCGCACCGAACAGCGACAACCCCAGCCGTTGGGGGGGAAGTGGACGTCCCACCAAGTATCGTCCCAACGCAGCACCAGGCCGTTCCAGCCTTCGTGTGCGGGACGGGGATAGCGCACCGACTCGCTGTGTTGGTACTGCCAGAAGGGGCGGGTCTTGGCGACCGCCGTCATCTGTTTGTAGCGACCGGCCTGGTAGCTGGTGCGCAGGTTCGTGCCATAGATGGTCTTGGCCCGCCAACCCTCGCCGCCGTTGTAACTCCAGCCGTGTTTGGCTGCGGCGGCGCGGAAGCCCTTGCGAAACTCTTGCAGGGATGTTCCCTTGGCGATGGCGTCGTCGACCAAGCCGCGCAGGTCACTCAGCAGCGCCTCGCGGGTCGCTCCGGCCACCACGAAGGCGCGGGCGTGCATCCCCTGCCAGAGGTCGGTCCACGCCTTGGTGGGCAGGTTGACCTTGTCCCTAAAAAAGTCGATCTGCTCCTTGAAGGGGAGCGAGCCGTATTCAGCCCCCACCAGCCTGCTCCAAGATGTCGGACCGACCCCGCAAATGGGCGGCCGCCATCGCCTCGGCCATCGCCTGGCTCATCCCCTCCACACTCATGTTGGGCAGCCTCGCCAGCAACAGGGTGGGGATCTGATCCAGACTCTCGGCATGGTCGAGCACATCGTCGATTTCCTTCTCGAACCACGCCTGAATCTGCGTGTTGATCTGCTCTTGCAGGGCGGCATCGATGCCAGCGATGGGGTCGTCCTGCCCCTCGGCAAAGGCGGGCGCACCCGGGTCGCCTCCGCCGTCGGGTTGTGCCGGCACAAGGGGGGCGGGGGGCGGAGCCGGGGTGTTTTCGACCACCTCCCACTCGCCGCCGAAGGTGTCGTGAACGTGCTTGAGGCTCGGCCTAAACCCGACCTGGACCAGGTTCTTGGCCACCTCGGACTCGGCCTTGGCGTCGACCTGATCGCCGATGCGGCGGAAGAGTTTTGGGGTCGCGGCGCCGGGAAAATTCCACTCGGTGAGCCATTTGGCCACCGTGGCGTTGAACGATCCGTCGAGCAGGTCGGCATCGGCCTGTACCAGGTCGTCGCGCACCTCCATGGCGTTGTCCTCACCCCCCAGCTTGCCGGGGGTCGAGCTGCTGCTCCCCTCATGACCCAGTACGACCCTCGCAATCGCGGCGTCCATGCGGTCGTAGAGGGTGGCGTAATCGGCGGTGCCGGAGCGAGCCGCTTCGAGCAGCTCGATCAGCATTCCGTCTGGGATGAGGATGCCGGAATCGGACTGGATCGCCGCCAGAGCCGCCAGCATTCGGGCTTTTTCTTCTGGGGTTGGGGTGCCCTTGTACTTGCCGACCCCGGTCGGCATGCCGAATTTGTCGAGAAATTGCAGCCACAGCTTCATGCCGTTGCGCTTGAAGAAGGCGGGCCAATAGAGCCAGTGGCCCAGACCCAGGCCACAGGGCTCGTCGTCGTTGTCCGAGCCCACTTCCCAGGTCCAGAACTTGCGGGGCGGCATCAATTCGCCCATGGGGTTGGAGGTCGTGCGTAGCAGCAGCTCCCCCCTGGGCGACCAGGCAAAACGACGGGCCTTGCGTACCTTGATGTCGTCCAGGGTGACGAAGCGACCGTCGCGCCGCCACAGGCACTCGGCCACCCCGTACCCGTACATCAGACCGTAAAGCATCTTTCCGCACTTTTGGTCCCACTGGAGGGCAGAAATCTGCTCCTTGAGGTGTTTGGCGGCCGCCTTGTCGAGGGCCCGCGAGCCGCCGGGCTCGATGTCCCACTCCTTGCCAATCAACGCCAAGCGGCGCTGTTGCAGGGTCGAGCCGATCTTGTCGTCGCGCAGCAACTCCTCGTAGACGGTGAGGTCGCCGCCCTGCGTTCGTAGCACCGAGTCGCTGCTGGATAGGTACGGCAAGGCGTCGACGTAGCCACGGGTGATGTCGCGGCCGTCGTTGGTGGTGGCGATCTCGGTGAAATCCGGCTTGGCGGCTTCTGCGTTCATCAGAATCCTCCCAGGTTCACGCGACCGGCTACCGTGCCGAAGCCGGTGTCGGTGAAGCGGCGCGCGGAGATGCGGTCATCCATCGTCAGGTTGGCGGATACACGGGGTCCGGTGCTGGCAAACTCGATGGGGGCAGCAGGGGTAGCCGCTGCATGAATCGCCAGCCCCAACGACCAAAAGCGGTCGGCGTGGCCGTCCTTGGTGCGCTCGGCGGTGAAGCGCACATTTCCGGCGCTGGTGGTCTGCTTGGTCACCATGCGCAGGTCGGAGCGGATCACCCCGTCTTGAGGCAGGCGCAGGGTGCGATCTTCGAGGCGCCCCCTGATCGGATAGGCCAACGCCTCCTTCACCCGTGGGGTGAAGGTCACGTTCTCGATGCGGTAGCTGCCGAACTGAGCCAGGGCGTCGTCGCCCCAGCCGATGCCCAGGCCGGTATAGTCGATGCATACCCGGCTCATGCAGGCCAGCCACGGCCACACAATGCGCTCCTGGTCGGGTTTGCTCATCCGCGCCAAGGCGATCACCTTGCGGGTGTAGAGCACGTCCCCCAGCCGCTCGACCACCCACAGCACCGTCAGGTCGCGGTGACGGCCGATGTCGAGCCCTGCGTACAGCTCGCGGCGCTCGCTGCGCGCCTGCTCCAGGGTGATCTCCCAATCCTCTCCGGCGCGGTACTCCCCCGAGGCGATCAGGTCGTATTCCAAGAAGGCCGCATCGTCGTCGGCGGGCTGGCACATGTACTCTTGCAGGAAGCTCTCTTCGTCGGCACAGCCGGAGCGGACCCAATCGAAGTATTCGGCCTCGTCCATGTCTTGCTGTTCGACGTCGGGGGCTAGTGCCTGTTGCAGCTTGTACAAAAACCCCTGTTCCAGTACCTGCTGAAGGTTGATGCTGTGCAGGCTGATCCCCTTGGGGTTCCCCTTTTCGCGCACCTCGCGGATCAGCTGATTGAAAAAGTTGTGGGTGCCCCGGTGGGTGCTGAAGACCTCAAGCGATCCGCCCCAGGTGATGCCGGGGTAGGCGATGGACCACAGCTTGCGGGGGTCGGGATGCAGGGCAAACTCATCGAGCACCCGCCCCCCCCGCTTGCCCGCCTGGGCGTCGGGGTTGCTGCTCATCGAATGGATGCGCTTGCCGTTGGCGAAGCGCAAGACGTAGGCCGATAGGTTTTGCTTGGGGTCGAGCACCACCTCGCCTTCATCCTCGGCCGCCAAGTCGATGACCTTTGCCCACAGCTTGCAGTCCTCGATGAACAGCTTGGCCTGCATTTCGTCGCGGCTGCTCACCCACTGGTCGAACTTGGCGTCGGCTCGCCCGGTACGCTCGGCGCAGGTGTACCCGGCAGACCAAGACCACCCCACCTGACGCGGCTTTTCTGCCAGCTTCAGGCGGCTGGTGTCTTTGATCCACGCCGCCTGATAGGGCAGGAATATGGCGTCTGGGTTGGCCGGTAAGATCCTGGCTCGCCCCATCAGAGCACCCCGAGTTCCCGGCGCACCTTTTCGACCAACGACAGCGACGCCCCCGCCGCCTTGGCTTCGCGCTCGAAGATGTCGGCCGCCTCAATTTGCGCCTGCTTGCGGGCCTCCTCCCGGATCGCCTTTTCCCGCTTGATCGACTCCGAGGCCGACCGCTCCAGGCGCTGTATCGTCAGGCTCAGGTTGTTGAGTTGCTCGATCAGGGGGCCGACGGTCTCTTCGGTCATCTCGACATCTTGCAGCCGCTGCATCACCTCGAAGGTGGTGGTCATCGCCATCTCGGTGGTCAGTCGCCCCACGTCGCTGGAGCGGTCCACCCCCAGCCGTTCGACCCACATCTGGGCGATTTCGCGGCTCTGGCGCACCCGCGCCCCCACCTCCTCCATGCGTTGGGCGTAGCGGTTCAGGCCGGATCGGCTGACTCGCAGCTCGTACCCCCCGCTATGCAGCAGGGTGTTCAGGCGGTCGAGTGCCTGCGTCTGGGTCACCTCGGGGGAGCGCAGCCAGGCGTGCAACGCCTCGCGAATTTCGGCGGGCAGCAGGTCGATGTTGCTGGGGCGACTCATCCGGCAATCCAGGTCGACAGCCGAATCCACAGGGTTGCCCCAATGGATACCCCGAACCCGAGCGGAATGCCGATGAAGACCAGCTCCGCGTCTTTCATCGCCGATACGGCCATTTTCGCCAGGATTTTGCGCAGCATCACAGCTCCCCCGGTCCAGGGCGACGCACCCCCTCGACCCGAGCCCGCCCCTGGGCCACATCCAGCCCCCGTTGGGTCAGTTGAGCCACCCGGTAGGGGCCCACCGGCTGCACAGTGACCAGCCCGACCTCCTCCAGCCAGCCCAGCTCGGCCCGCACCCGGTCATTCGACAGGTCGTGACCGAGCAGGCGCAGCCCTTGGCCCAACACGGTGTCGTTGACAGCGTAGTCGCTATCCTGCGCCAGCAGGCGCAGCAGTTGCAGGCGGATGTCCTGGCCGACCAGGTCGGCGTAATCGCTCATTTATTATTCCCCCCGTTCAGCAGGTGTTCCTGAATCAGTCGCAGGGTGTGGGTCGACTCCTGGGCCGACCCCCGCAGGGCGCTCAGGTCTTGACCGATCTGGTCGATCCTCTGGCGGATTCGCCCAAGATCCTGGTGGGTGGGGGTGGCAGCCAGCACCTCCTCCACCCGAATCATCTGCCGCTCCTGGTCGTCCAGGCGCACATCGAGCGCTGTCTCCATGGCATCGATTCGGTCGTCGGTAGCCCGTCCCCGTGTAGCCAGCCAGGTGTAAAGGGCGCTGCCCCCTGCGGCCAGCAGCGCCACAAAGTCAAGCCAGAACTTGGCTGCGTCGTAGTTCACCGCCCCCGCTCCTCCATTTTCCGATCCAACCCGCGACGCCGAGCCTCCCGCTCCAAGTCCTGCTGGCATTCGATGCAGCGGCGGGCGACGGGGAAGGCCGCCAGCCGCCCCGATGCGATGGGGTCGCCGCAGGCGACGCAGACCCCCGGAGTGAGGGGCTCCTTACAGACGGCTCGCAACTGATGGCGGCGCAGGGCGACGGCGCGATACCGCTCCTCGGCCTCTTGGGCCAGGTCGATGGGGTCACTCATCGTTACCCCCCTTTTTGCGCCCTTGCACGGCCCCGGCCAAGGCCGGGGCGGCCTTCTCAACCGAACGCCCGATCACATATCCG
>MNWR01000047.1 GCA_001872725.1 Proteobacteria bacterium CG1_02_64_396
GTCCTACTCGGCAATTGCTCCTGCATTGCTCTACCTCCTGCATCCATGCAGTCGTGCGCCGGCGTCCTACTCGGCAATTGCTCCTGCATTGCTCTACCTCCTGCATCCATGCAGTCGTGCGCCGGCGGGTAATCGGTCCAAATTCCCCCGGTTTTTCGTCACATAGCCACCACTATGATCCTCAAAACCGGGGAGATTTGGCCTCGATTCCCCACTCGGCTCGCTACGGACGCTCAAGCCCGACAGACTCCTAGAGAGCGGTCGTTCGCGTGGCGTGGTGTCGTTGGACATCGTTGCGGCGTTTGCGCCAGGAGGGGCAGGGATGAACACACATCGATGCATCTGCACCTATCTGCATTGGTTCGGCTGCTGGGTGGCCCTGTGGCTGCTGACCGGTTGCGCCTCCACGCAGTCGATGGCGCTGGAGGACGAACAAGCCCAGGTCGAGGTGGGGGACGACGCCATCGTTTTGCTGCGCATGCACACCGTCAACGAACTCAAGCCGGGGTACCCACCGGCGGTATTGGCGATTCATGTCGTGGACGAGGCAACACAGGAGTCGGTGGCATTCAAACCCAGGGCAAGGCTGATCTCGCTGCATGACGGTTACGAATATCTGGTCAGCCTGCGTTTGCCCCCCGGCCGATACGAAATCAGCTCCATGACCGGCATGAGTTTCGGCTACCACATTCAGGCCCACTTCGAGGTGCCGTTGCATCGTCGGGTGACGGTGCCGGGGGGCAAAGTACTCTATTTGGGCCGGATCGAGGCCCGCAACGTCGCCCGAATCCGGGACGACCAGCCCCCCGCCGGACCTTTGCTGCCCCTGATCGACCAAGCGGTGACCGGTTACAGCGATGGAACCTTTCAGGTCGAAATCTTGAACCTCTTTAAAGAGGACATGCGGCTCTTTCAGCATGTGTTCCCCGCGTTGAATTCCCTCCCGGTGGAGTCGATGCCGCTTTAGGGAAACGCCGATTCAAGGCTCCTGCCTTGAATCGGCGCCTCCTTAGAAGATGCCCTTGTGTCTGCCCCACGAGCCTCCCGAAGCATTCGGGGGGCTTTTTTGTTCTACAGAGCTCGTCGGCCATGAGAAGGCGGGCGGGGCAGGGGGTGATGTTTACTTCGGGCGATGGCTGAGGCACGGTGTTGCCGTCCCCCCTGTGTTTTCGCCGCCTTCAAAACGAGAACGACATGCTGCATCCCCTGCTCGACATACGCACCCTGGCGCTGACCAACGTGCTGTTTGGGTTGCTCTTCGGGGTCGGCTTCATCCTTTACGCCCGAGAGCACAAGGAGTTCGGGGGGCTGCGTCTGTTTGGGGTGGCCAACTTTTGTGTCGCCGCCTCGACCCTGCTGATCGGCCTGCGCGGCCAAATCCCCGATGCGTTTTCTATTCTGGGCGGCAATTTGCTGATCGTCGTGGCCCTCATCGCCTATTACGAGGCGGTGATCCGCTTTCGCAACCGACCTACCCCCCCGGGGTGGTTCTGGGGGGTGGTGCTGACGGTTCATGCCGGGGTGGTCGGTTGGTTTTCAATGGCCACCCCCAGCCTCACGGGCCGGGTGGTTTGGGCCAGTCTTCTGCTGATGATCTTTGCCTTCGCGGTGGTGCGTGCCCTGATGCGCCACCAAGAAAAGGGGCTGGAGCGGGGTTACCTTTTCACCGCGATCCCCTTCATGTTGATGGGGCTGGTTGCCCTGTTTCGTTTGGTTCTCACCCTGACCACCCCGCAACCCGACGACCTGATGGCGATGGGCACCCCCCACGCTTTGACCTTCCTGAGCACCGAACTTGCGATGATCGGCTCGGCCTTCGGCTTTGTCTGGGTCGCCTCGACCCGGTTGAGGATCGAGCTTGAGACTCAGGCCCGCATCGATCCCCTGACCCAGGTGTTCAACCGGCTGGTGCTGGACGAGGTGTTGACCCGGGATCTGGCCTTTGCTCGACGTAGTGGCGAGCCCTTGGCGGTGCTGATGGCCGACATCGACCACTTCAAAGAGCTCAACGACCGCTTCGGACACCAAGCGGGGGATCGGGCTTTGAGGGGGGTGGCGCAGACCATCAAACAGCACCTGCGCCCCTACGACGTGGTGATCCGATACGGGGGGGAGGAATTTTTGATCGTGTTGCCCAACACCCAGGGGGAACAAGCGGTGGAGGTGGCCGAGAAGCTCAAAGAGGCGGTCGCCCAGCAGGTGCAGACAGCCGATGCGACCCCGATTCGGATCAGCATGGGGGTCACCACCTACGACCCCGCCAAAGACAGTTGGGACACCTTGATTGGCCGGGCCGATGCCGCCATGTATGGCGCCAAACACAAGGGGCGCGATTGCGTGGTCTGGTTGTCGGCGTAAATCCCTCCCCTGGTTCCATCACCCCCCATCTTCGGAGCGCCCCATGATTCTCGACCACGTCGGCTTCCCCGTGGCCAACCTCAAGCGCAGCCGCGACTTCTACACCAAGGCGCTTGCCCCCCTCGGGGTCGAGGTGGTCTTGGAGGGGGACAGATGGGTGCTGCTCGGGCGGGACGGCAAGGGGGAGCTGCTGCTTGGTTTGCAGGGCCATCCCCCCGGCTCGATCCACCTGGCCTTTAGAGCCCAAACCCGGGAGCAGGTACGCCAATTTTACCTGGCGGCTCTGGCCTCCGGGGGGCGGGAGGAGGGGGTGCCGGGGATGCGCAGCCAGCATTTATCCAACTACTACGGGGCCTTCGTGCTCGATCCCGACGGCCATCGCATCGAAGTGGTCTGCCATACCCCGTCGGAGTTGTGATCTTTGAACATGGGCAATGTTGGGTCCGGGTGACCGAGTTCCTTTCTCGGGAATTGAAAAAATCGTCTCCTACAACCGTCGCAGGCCGCAGGTGGCCACGATGAATCCCCCAGGGGATTCGGGGTAGTTTTGACGGGAGGATACGATCATGGACACCAGGTTAAGCGGACTTCGGCTGCGGTGGTTGGCGGCCCTTTTTTCTGGCGTGGTGTTGTCCGGTTGCGCTTCGGCGCCGATGGCTTTGGATTCCGAGCAGTCTGCGGTGCCGTTGGCTGACGAGTCGGTTGTGCTGCTGCGGCTTGATACCGCAAACGAGTTCAAGCCCGCCTATCAGCCCCGGGTGTTGGGGCTGCATGTGGTCGACCGCGATTCGGGGCAGGTGCTCGATTTCAATCTGGCCGATCAGCGCAAGGGCAACTTGGCGGGCGGTTTTGAGTACTGGGTCAGCATGCGGTTGCCCGCCGGTCGTTACGAGATCGCCACTGCGACCGGCATCAGCACCGGCTACAACATCATGGCCAACTTCGAGATTCCCCTGCACCAGCGCCTGGATGTACCCAAGGGCAAGGTGATCTACCTGGGTCGGTTCGAGGCGGTCAACGTCGCCCGCACGGTCGCCGACCAGATCCCCGCCGGCGGCAAGCTCCCCCTGATTCCCCAGACGGTGGCCGGTTATGCCGACGGCACCTTTGAGGTGAGCTTCTCCGAGCGTTTCAATACCGATATGAGCCTGTTCCAGGCACGGTATCCGGTGCTGGCCCAGGTGCAGGCGGTGGCTTGGAATCACGGCTGGGTGCAGGAGGCTGCGGTTGGGTTCTAAGGAAGCGCCGATTGAATCGGCGCTGTCCTAAACGATTGGGGCAAGCGATAGGGGGAACGGGGTGTCTCGGGTAGACTCCTCGTTCCCCTTTTTTTGTTGCGAGTGCCCCATGCCCCAGATCGGCCAATACGCCACCCTGAAGATCCGAAGCCGCCAAGGCGACACCCTGTTGCTCGACGGCGGCTCCCTGGGCGACATCCCCCTGAGCCTCATTCCCGGCGCCCCCCCCCTGCCCGAAGCGGGCGAGGTTCGGGTGTTTCTTTACCACGATTCCGAGGGGCGCCCGGCGGCGACCACCGCTACCCCCCGCGCCACAGTCGGCCAGTTCGCCCATCTCAAGGTGGTCTCGGTGACCCCCATCGGCGCCTTCCTCGATTGGGGATTGCCCAAGGATGTGCTGCTGCCCAACAAAGAGATGCCCCGCCCCGTTGAAGAGGGGCGCTCGGTGCTCGTGTTTCTCGATTTGGACGAGCGCGACGGCCGGATCAAGGCCAGCGCCCGGATCGACCGTTTTCTCGACCACACCCCCCCCAACTACCGCAAGGGGGACGAGGTGGCGTTGCTGGTAGCGGGCAAAAGCGACTTGGGTCAGAAGGCGATCGTCGACCATCTGCACTGGGGGGTGATCCACCATGGCGACATCTACCGCCCCCTGAAATACGGCCAGTCGCTCAAGGGGTACATCAAGCGGGCGCGGGACGACGGCAAACTCGACATCGCCCTGCAACCCCCCGGCTACGGCAAGGTCGAGGAGCTGGCCCAAGAGGTTCTCAAACGGTTGGCGAGCGCGGGGGGATACCTGCCGCTGAGCGACAAGAGCGATCCCGAGGCGATCCATGCCGCCCTCGGGGTGAGCAAAAAGAGCTTCAAGATGGCGATTGGCGATCTGTTCAAACGGCGGCTGATCGCGATCGAAGAGGGGGGCATCCGCAGGGTGAACACTCAGGCGGGGGAGGGGCAACGGTGACGAGGATCCCGGCGCGGGGTCTTCCCCCCGGTCATGGTGTCGGGGTTCACGTGCGCCGCGATGAGACGCCCGAGGCTGTTCCGACCGCGCCCCTTTCTTTCCATTGAGACGGTTCCAATGAAATTTTCTTTCCAGCAAAGCCACCCGGTAAAAACCTTCTTCAAACGTCTGATCCTGGCCCTGCTTGCGGTGGTGCTGATCCTTGGCGCCATTTGGGGGGTGCGGCTGCTGGGGTTTCAGAATTTCGGGGTGGTGCATCAGGGCGAGTTCTATCGCAGCTCACAAATGAACGGCGAGCAGCTGCAAGAGACCATTGCCGAATACGGCATCAAGACGGTACTCAACCTGCGCGGCCCCAACCCCAACCAGGCGTGGTACCCCGAAGAGCTGGCGGCCAGCCAGGCGGCGGGGGCCGAGCATGTGGACGTGTTGCTCAGTGCCACCCACTTCCCCCGGCCCGACGAGATGCTCAAGTTGCTGGGCGTTCTCGACCATGCCCCGCGTCCAATCTTGGTCCACTGCGTGTCGGGGGCCGACCGCACCGGGCTTGCGGTGTCGCTCTACCGGCTGACCCAGCGCCACGAGCCTTTAGAACAGGCCAAGGAGGGGCTGACCTTTTGGTTTGGTCACCTCTGGTTTGCCCAGGCCTGGCCGATGGGCCGCTTTTTAGAGATGTACGACCAAGCGGGCCGCCCCCCCATCGTTCCCTGGGTCGATGGTCCCTATCGCATGTGGTACGCCCAGGCGCTGACCCAGGGTGAGATCGACGAGTGAGCGGCGAACCGACCCTGTATGACCGTCTCGGCGGTATGGCGACCTTGGAGCGGGTCCACAAGATCTTCTACGACCACCTCTACCTCCACCCCTGGCTGGGCAAGTTTTTCGAGGGGCACGACCAGCGCGCCATCGAGCAGCGGCAAAGCCAGTTTATGGCGATCAAGTTCGGGGCGCTGGATGTCGCCTACTACGGCAAACAGCCCCGCATGGCCCACCGCGCCCTCTACATCACCCCCGAGCAATTCGAGCTGCGCCAGCAGATTTTGCGGCAATCGCTTCAGGAAGCGGGGGTCGACGAGGATCTGATCGAACCGTGGCTGGCCATCGATGCCTCCTTCTTCGCCCAGATCGTCAAACCCTCCATCGAGTCTTTCTACCAGACCCACTGGCGGTTCGAGCGGCGGGTCATCGTCCCCAAGCCTGAAGAACTGCGGTGATTTGCCCGTTGTGCGGCGGTGTTGGGGCTACCCCCTTCCACCGCGACCCCAACCGCGACTACCTGCGCTGCGCCACCTGTCTGTTGGTCTTCGTCCCCCCCGAACAGCGTCCGAGCCCCGAGCGGGAGCGGGCCGAGTACGACCTGCACGACAACCGACTGGACGACCCCGCCTACCGCCGTTTTCTGAGCCGGGTGTTCACCCCCATGCAGCAGCGCCTGCCCCCCGGCAGCCTCGGGCTCGACTTCGGTTGCGGCCCCGCCCCGGCGTTGGTGGCCATGTTCGAAGAGGGGGGGCATACGATGGCTCGCTTCGATGCTTTTTACTTCCCCGGTCTTGCCCCCTTAAGCAGCACCTATGATTTCATCACCGCCACCGAGGTGATTGAGCATCTGCACCATCCCGGTGCTGAGCTGGAGCGGCTGTGGTCGTTGCTGCGCCCCGGTGGCTGCCTGGGGCTGATGACCCAGCCGGTGTTGGATCGGGCGCGGTTCAAAAGCTGGCGCTACATCCAGGATGTCACCCACGTCTGTTTTTTTTCGCAGGCGACCTTTGCCTGGTTGGGGATGCGTTGGGGGGTGGTGCCCGAGTTTGTTGGGCGCGACGTGGTGCTGTTTTCAAAACCTGGGGGGGCGGCATGAGGTGGCAGGTTTACATCATTCGCGCCAGCGACGGTGCCCTCTACACCGGCATCACCACCGACATCCAGCGCCGCCTTGAGGAGCACCGCACGGGCAAGGGGGCCAAGTTCTTCCGGGGGCGAAGCCCCGAGGCGGTGGTGTATTTGGAGTCGGGGCACAACCGAGGCTCGGCTCTGCGCCGGGAGGCGTCGATTAAAAAGCTGGATCGACAGGCCAAGCTCGATTTGTTGGAGGAGGCGGGGAACGAGATGAGAGGGGCGATTTTGTAGGATCGCCGCCCTTTGGGCTCATCCTGAGCTTGTCGAAGGAGGCGATCTGAGGAGGCAACCCGCCACCTCGACCCCATTCCACCGCAAGATTGGACGACTGCCCAAACCGTGCCTTCCTGCGCCCCCCGCGGCTTCGCTTCGGCGACAGAGGTCACCTCCCACAGGCTTTGGTTGGCGGTCGGGGTTTTTGTAGGGCGGTCCCCGACCGCGACCTGAAGAGGCAACCCCGCCACCCCAACCTCCATTCGAACCTCATAGCCTCCTCCCAAAGTACCCCCCCGGTGGCCACGCCCTTGTTCAATCGGGCAGGGGGAGGCAACCTCCCTGCTTGGATGCTCCGGTTCACCCTCCCCTCAAACCCCGAGGCCCACCATGCGCCGCTTCCTCCCTGTGTTGTTCCTGCTGCTGCTCCCTTTTCAGGCCCAGGCTCTGAGCTTTGACCTCACCTTCAGCGCCGACGAAATCCGCGACAAGGTGGGCCAGGCCATGCCCTTGGTGCGCGATTACAAGGGGGTAGGAGTCAGTTTGGCGCAGCCCAGCGTGACGCTGGATGGGCAAACCCAAGAGATCGCGGTCGGGGCGGTGGGGACGGCGCTGGTGTCGGGGATGCCGTTGGGCAGTTTCACCGCCGCCGTGGCGGGTAAGCTGCGCTTCGATGCCGAACAGGGGGCCTTTTACCTCGATCAACCCCGGCTCGCCGAATTCCACTCCCCCGGTTTAAGCCCCCTGTACGAAAAGACGGTCAAGGTGGTGGCTGGGGCGCTACTCACCGACTGGTTGACCAAACACCCCATCTACACCCTGAAAGAGGACTCCCTCAAAGAAAAACTGCTCAAGGCGACCCTGGAGGAGGTGGTCGTCGAGGATGGGCAGTTGCGGGTGCGGCTGAAGTTGATGTGAGGGAACGAGCGGTGGCGGCGGCGCTCAGCCTTGGGTATCGATCCCCCCAAGCCGAAGGAGAGCCCCCATGCGCCCGCTGTTCGCCCTGCTGACCCTGCTGCTGACCTCCTGCGCCTCGATCCCCTCCGGCGTAACCCCCGTTTCCGATTTCAACCTGGAGCGCTACCTCGGCACCTGGCACGAGATTGCCCGGCTCGACCACTCCTTCGAACGGGGGCTGACCGGGGTGACCGCCACCTATTCGCTGCGCGACGACGGCGGGGTGCGGGTGCTCAATCGGGGGTTCGATCCAGAAAAGGGGCAGTGGCGGCAAGCCGAGGGGAAAGCCTACTTTCTAGGCGACCCCGCCACCGCCAGCCTGAAGGTCTCGTTCTTCGGCCCCTTCTACGGTGGCTACCACATCCTCGATCTCGATCCCGATTACCAAGTGGCGCTGGTGGCGGGCAACGACCGGGATTACCTGTGGATTCTGGCCCGACAACCCGAGATCGACGCAGCGACCCGCGATGCCCTTCTGAAGAAAGCCAAGGACTTGGGGTTTGCGACCGAGGCTTTGATTTGGGTCGAGCCGGGACCGGCTCAATAAACGGCGAACAGCAGCAACCCACCCACGCCCAGGGCGAGCAACACCATGATGGCCACCCTGTTGTCGCGCCACCACAGCCCCCGCATGAACGAGGTGGGGACCTGAACGGCGCTGGGCAGCAGCGGCAGCATATGGCGGGCGATCTCGATGTCGGGGTAGATCGACAGCGGGGTGCGCTTGGGGGTGGCAAAGCCAGTAGCCCAACAGTGAATTGGCCCTAAACAAAAGTCACGACCAGCCCAAGAACGACGAGCCACAGCCAGAATCCCCACACCAAGGCAGGGTGTTTTCGCAACCACCGTTTGCCGATGTCGCGGGTCGATTCCGGTTTTGCCCGGTGGAGCAAGGGCAACACCAATCGTTCGATGTCTCTGCGGGGATAGAGCGAAAGCGGGGTCGTCGAGCCCTGCACCACCAGGAAGGTCCGGTTGCTGATCGCCTGTTCGATGGGAGCGGAGACGATGCTGCCGTTTTGGTTTAACCACATCCGGTCGTCGTACATGCCGAGTTGATGGAAACGTAGATTCTCCAATCCAATGGATGCGACCAGAAAGGGGATCGATAACACCATCCAAGTCCAGGTGGCTTCGTGACTCAAAGGATGGCCCATCTCCTTGAACCAAAATGGCAACCAAGGCAAGAGGTTGGTCAGCGCTATCACCACCCCTAGGATTATGACTAAGCGGTTGGAGGGGGCGATCCATTGGACGGCTGGATCGGCGAGGGGTGCAGGAAGGCGGGCTTGGGCCTGCGCCTTCAGGTGCTGTTCGACCCGCCAATCCAAGAAGTGGGCATGACGAGGCAGCAGCAGGACGGCGAGGTACACCAGGACTGCGATCCCCGCCAGGAATCCCCAGGCCCCCACCGTTCCCTTGAACCCCCACGATATGGCTGCCAGCAGCCCCAAGAAGAGGCTCAACCCAAAGAAGATTTGGGCTCCGAGATGCCATGCCGCGACGACGGTTTGCCGTGGGCTCGGCGCTTCCGGTTTCGCGATCTCCGCCGTCGCCCCATCCCCCTTTTTCCGCTGTTGCCGCCATGCCGCCACCCCCAAACCGCCGAACATCAGCATCAACCCCCACAGGGCGACGTCGGCCACGGTTTTGTACTGCCCCTGCCGGGCCTGTTGCGGGGCCAGGCGGGCGGTCAGTTCAGGCCATGCCAGATCGTCCAGGGGATATCCGTCGAGGCTGAAACGGAGCACCCGGCGCAAACCGATGTCGGCCACAATCACCCGATCCCGCCATGCCGTCAGATCGAGCGCCATGCTCCCCTCGGGCAGGGGGACATCGGCAATCGCCTTGCCGCTGTCGTCCACCCGGATCAAACCGCCCCCCAATGGATCGTCCCGTTCGTTGATGACCCACCACGTTGATCCGACTCGGGCCAGGGCGTGGGGGTACAACCGTTCATGGTCGAGCCCCAAGAGCGGTGTTTTTTCAAGGGTTCGCCCAAAGAAATCGAAGCCGGGATCGACGCTCAGAATCGCCGCATCGAAGTAGGGGAGGATCAGCAGTCGCCCGTCGTCCCAGACAACCTGCTGGACGTAACTCCACTCGTCCCGCTCGGTGATCCGCATCCCATCGCGATCCCTCTTGGTCAGCGCCCCTCCGCCAGGGTCGGCGATGTAGAGCGCCTCGGTTTCGGGGTCGATGGCCAGTGCCACGGGGCGACGCAGGTTGGGGGCGACGGGGCGACAGATGTGGGTATCCAGAACGCAGCGGACCAACGGCCCCATCTCCCCATCCATCGGCCCGGTGGAGCGGTCGAAGGTGCGCAAAACATCATGGAATGAGCGGGGGGCGATCCCCTGCTGAATCAACAAGTCGCCGTTGGGGTAGAAGGCGACATCCCCCAGCACGAAGGGGGCGCCGAAGTCGCTCAGGTCGTAGGTCGCCCGCACCCCGGCTTCGTCCCCCACAAACAACGTGTGCCCCACCACCACCGCCAGATTTCCCGAAGGGGTGACCGTGACATGGGTCGGCGCGTCCAGGGCGATGGCCTCCACCGTGACCCAGTAGCGCAACCCGAACAGGGCCAGTGCCAGGGCGAGGATGAGCAGCGACAGATAAGGTGGGAGGTGGTGGGGATGGACTGTCCGTTGACGCGTCATGCTCGATCCCTTTCGGTGGCAGTTACAGCCAAGGCAAGTACGTCAGCAACCCCTCGAACGCCCCCTGTTCGCTGGCGACCCAAAGCCAGAACACCAGGGCCATCAACGGGACGATGGCGAGCATGACAAACATCTCAACGAAATACCGTTGCCACCACAGTTCGCCGATGTGCCTTGTGGTGACGGTCCGGGCTCGGTCGAGCAGGGGGCGGAGGTGATGGTCTACTGCGTCTGCGGGGTAGAGGGAAAGCGGGGTCATCGCGGTGCCGACGACCAGGGTTCGACCATCGCTGCGCACCTGTTCGATGGGGGCCCGGGTGGTTTTTTCGTCCTGGTACAGCAACACGGTATCCCCGGAAATCCCCAGCAGGTGGCGATGTTGGTCGCCGCCAAACATGCGCAGTAGCCCCCAATACCAGAGGCAGAGGATGAATCCCTTCCAGCCGTAGCTCCCGATGGTCCACAAGCCGAAAAGGTAAATCCCGGAATAGGCCAACCCATGCCCCATGGCGTGCAGCAAACGGCGGTTCGGATCGGGGGCAATCCAGATCGGGTCGGCAGGGATGTCTTGAAAGACGTTCGGCGGCGTGGGAGGGCTTTCGTGGCGGTCGTTCCAAAAAAACATGGCCAGCATGCCCATGAGCATCACAACCCCAGCCGGAATGCCCGCCGGTTCGATGGCCATGCCGTAGAGGGTCAGAATCAGCAGAACAAAAGAGGTATCGCCAGGGATCCACCCAGGCTGAAACCAGCTTCTGAAGTTGCCGGGGTAGGGCGACGCCATGGGGTGGCGTTGCTCCGGCTCTTTTTGCATTTGGTAACTATTCAGCCCCTCCCATCCCCCCGGTTTTTCCCTACGGGTTTTCTTTCATAAAGAGGGGTTGGTTACCTTCGAAGAGGAGGGTCAGGGCTGGGGTGGGACCGATGCCGTGTTTGCGGCAGGTCGACAGGTAGCTGCGGATGCGGCAGAAGATATCGGCGCCCTCTTTGGAGCGGAAGCATCCTGAGATTTTCTGGTGCAGCTTGACCATACGGATGTCGTTTTCACCCTGGTTGTTGGTGAAGGGAACCAGCGGATTGTCGATGAACCGTAGGACGTCGTCCT
>MNWR01000048.1 GCA_001872725.1 Proteobacteria bacterium CG1_02_64_396
CCGGTTTTTCGTCACATAGCCACCACTATGATCCTCAAAACCGTGAAAATTTGGCCTCGATTCCCCACTCGGCTCGCTACGGACGCTCAAGTCCGACAGACTCCTAGCCGAAGACCCGCTCGAAAATGGTATCGATGTGTTTGGTGTGGTAGCCCATATCGAAGGCTTTGTCGATCTCGTCGACCGAGACCGCCTTGGTGACCTCGGGGTCGTCGAGCAGCCGGTCTTTGAACTGCCCCCCCTCCTCCCAGACCTTCATGGCATTACGCTGCACGATGCGGTAGGCCGCCTCGCGGCTGATCCCCTTTTGGGTGAGCAGCAGCAGCACATATTGCGAGAAGGGCAGGCCGCCGGTCATCTCCAGGTTTTTCTTCATCCGCTCGGGGTAGACGAGCAGGTTGTCGATCACGTTGATCGCCCGGTGCAGCATGAAGTCGAGGGTGACGGTGGCGTCGGGGCCGATGATCCGCTCCACCGAAGAGTGGGAGATATCCCGCTCGTGCCACAGAGCGACATTTTCAAGGGCGCTGGCGGCGTAACCCCGCATCAGGCGGGCAAGACCGGTGAGGTTTTCGCTCAAGACCGGGTTGCGCTTGTGGGGCATGGCGGAAGAGCCCTTCTGCCCCGCCGAGAAATACTCCTCGGCTTCGTAAACCTCGGTGCGCTGTAAATGGCGAATTTCAACCGCGATCTTCTCGATCGAGGCGGCGACGATGGCGAGCGTCGAGAAATATTCGGCGTGACGATCACGTTGAATCACCTGGGTCGAGGCCTTCGAGGGGCGCAATCCCAGTTTTTCGCAGACGAACTCCTCCACCTTGGGCGAGATATTGGCGAACGTGCCGACCGCGCCGGAGAGCATTCCCACCGAGATCGTCTCGCGGGCCCGCATCAGCCGCACCCGATTGCGCTTCATCTCGTCGAACCAGACCGCCAGTTTCAAGCCGAAGGTGACCGGTTCGGCGTGAATGCCATGGGAACGGCCGATCATGATGGTGTCGCGGTGTTCGAGGGCTCGCTTTTTAAGCACCTGCATCAGTCCGTCGAGCCCCTGCAACAGCAGGTCGGCCGCTTCGCGCAGTTGCAAGGCGAACGCGGTATCGAGCACGTCGGAGGAGGTCATCCCCTGATGGATGAAGCGGGCCTCGGGGCCAACGTATTCCGAGACCGAGGTCAAGAAGGCGATAACGTCGTGTTTGACCTCTTTTTCGATCTCGTGCACCCGGGCGGCGTCGAAATTGGCCTTTTCTTTAATCACCTCGACCGCATCCTTGGGGATCACCCCAAGTTGGGCCTGGGCTTCGCAGGCGGCGACCTCGATGTCGAGCCATTTGCGAAAGCGGTTTTCGTCGCTCCAGATGCGGGCCATTTCGGGCCGGGTGTAACGAGGAATCATGCTTTTCCCTCATAGGTTCGGCGGTCGGCAGGTGGCCGGGGCGCCGCGTGTTCGGGTCAGGGAACCGGTGGGGTGGCCCACACCGGCATCCAGGGCATTCCATGGTCTTGATCGGTCAACAGTCGGCTCAGGGCCTCTTGTTCCGGTAGGCACCGGTCCAAGGCATCGCGCACCCTCTGCGGGGTGTTGTTGGTTTGGCTGCAGTGGGCCGCGGCGACCCACTGGAGTTGTTGCGCCCCACATTGGTTCAGAAGCCTGGCCGCTTCGTCGTTGGCTAGATGGCCGTGCCGCCCGGCAATCCGCTCCTTGAGAGGCCAAGGATAGGGGCCGTCGCGCAGCATCTGAGGGTCGAAATTGAACTCCACCAGGGCGGCGTTGCAGCGGGATAGATGATACGCCGTCAGGTCGGTCGGTGTCCCGATGTCGGTGAAGATCCCCAAGTGGGCCCCGTCACAATATAAGGTCAGGGCGATGGGATCTTCCGCGTCGTGGGGAACCGTAAAAGGGTGGATTTCGACGTGGCTCAACCGTACCGATTGGCCGGGACGCAGCACCTGGGTGTTGTCGAGGCGCCCCAGCCGTTTGGCCCCCCCTTTGAAGGTGCCCTGGGTCGCCAAGACCGGGCAGCCGACCCGGCGAGCCAAGGTACCGGCGCCGACCAGGTGATCGCCATGCTCATGGGTGAGTACGACGGCGTCGATCTCGTCGAGAGTGACCCCCAAACGGGCCAATCGGGCCACGATCTCCCGGGTTGAAAAACCGGCATCGACCAGCAAGGTGATCTGGTCGGCGCGCACCACGGTGGCGTTGCCACGGGAGCCCGAACCGAGAGAGGCGACCTGAAGCGGGGGGTGGGACAAAGCCCCTCCGTGTGGGACCGATCCAAAGAGACGACCAGCACCAAAAGAAAAAGGGGAAGGTAGCCACCTTCCCCTTTTCTGGGACTGCTGTGCGAAGCGATCAGCGCTTGGAGAACTGATGGCTCCGACGGGCTTTGTGCAGGCCGTATTTCTTACGCTCGACTTCACGGGCGTCGCGGGTCAGGTAACCGGCCTTTTTCAAGGCGCTGCGCAGATCGGCGTTGAAGGCGGTCAGGGCGCGGGCGATGCCGTGACGGATCGCGCCGGCTTGACCGCCGATGCCGCCGCCGCTGACGTTGACGGAGATATCAAACTGGCCATTGGTGCCGGTCAGCTCCAAAGGTTGGGCAATGATCATGCGCCCGGTCTCGCGACCCATGTACTCCTCGATGGAGCGACCGTTGATGACGATGTTGCCTTGACCGCCGGGGGTCAGCCACACGCGGGCGACAGAACTCTTACGGCGGCCGGTGGCGTAAAAACGTTGTTGCATGGTTTAAGCCCCCAACTCAAGGGTGATCGGCTGCTGGGCGGTATGGGGATGTTCGCTGCCGGTGTAGACCTTCAGCTTGGTCGCCATCTTATTGCCCAGGGGGCCACGGGGAAGCATCCCGTTGACCGCCGCGGTGATGATGCGGGTGGCATCCTTGTCGAGCATCTTGTCGGCGCGGATACGCTTGAGACCACCGACGTAACCGGTGTGATGGTCGTAGTTTTTCTGGGTCCACTTGTTACCGGTGAGCTTCACCTTTTCGGCGTTGATCACGATGACGAAATCGCCGGTATCGATGTGGGGGGTGAATTCGGGTTTGTGTTTGCCGCGCAGACGGCGAGCAATCTCGGTGGCCATGCGGCCCAGGGTCTGCCCATCGGCATCGACCACATACCAGTTGCGGGCAACCTCGCCCGGCTTGGCGGAATAAGTTTTCATCGGTGACGTCCCGTTTGCGGTTTATAGACCGGTGCAACGTGCGAACAGCTCGGGTTGCGAGGCGACCGTCGATACCGGCAGGGGGCTCAGTCCTAGGGGTATGCGGTGCCCAGCGCCTTTCACAAGGGCCGCGCATTATAGGAATGGCTTTTGGGGTGTCAACGAAGGATCCCCGGGGTCGAAGTGGTTTTCTTGCGGAAAAATCGAGATTGGATTTGACAGCGGGGGCCGCGACCGTAAAATCCGCGCCCTTTTTCATGGGCCCGGCTGGAGCGGGGCCGATGGTAAGGGCGCTCCAAGGGGCGCGATCGACTTAAGAATATGCATTTATTAACCAGGACGGCCCTACGGGGTTGTCGGGTCGCCCGGTCTCTTCGGGGGCCTGTGAAGGCAAGGGGTTGAAGCAATGTACGCAGTCATCAAGACCGGCGGCAAACAGTACCGCGTCGAACCGGGTGTACTCCTGACCGTCGAACGTCTGGTCGCAGAAGAGGGCGGCGAAATCGCCCTGGATCAGGTGCTGTTGGTTGGCGACGAGAACGGTATCCAGGTGGGTCAGCCGGTTGTGGCCGGGGCGGTGGTTAAGGCCCAGGTGCTGCGTCAGGATCGTGGCCCCAAGGTGATCGTGTTCAAAAAGCGCCGCCGCAATACCTATCGACGCAAGAACGGTCATCGCCAGGAACAGACCGTCCTGCGCATCCAGTCGATCGAAGTCAACGCATAAGGGGGATTAAGCCATGGCACATAAAAAAGCGGGTGGTTCATCCCGTAACGGACGCGACAGTCGCGGGCAGCGGCTGGGCGTGAAGAAATTCGGTGGCGAAGCGGTGATTGCCGGCAATATTTTGGTTCGCCAGCGCGGCACCACTTTTCACCCCGGTCAGAACGTTGGCGTGGGCAAGGATTACACCCTGTTCGCCCTGACCAACGGGCAGGTTCAGTTCCACAGCGACCGTCAGGGGCGCAAGCTGGTTTCCGTGGCGTGATCCACGGCGCTTCGCCTTTTTAGGCGAAGTTGACAGCCAAGATCCAATGGCCCGCGCCCGGTGATCCGGGTCGCGGGCCTTTGATTTTTAGGTTCCGGAATTCTTGAGCAGGACGGGGCGGCAACGTGATCGATCAGGTCCGTATAGTGGTGCGAAGTGGGCAGGGCGGTGCGGGCAGTTGCTCCTTCCGGCGGGAAAAATTCATCCCTCAAGGGGGACCCGACGGCGGCGATGGGGGACGTGGAGGCGATGTGGTGCTGGAGGCCGATGCCGACTACAACACCCTGATCGACTTCCGTCATAAGCGACTGTTCAGGGCTAAGAACGGTGGCCACGGCATGGGGCGCAATCGCACCGGAGCCTCCGCCGAGACCCTGCTGCTCAAGGTGCCGGTGGGCACCATGGTCTTCGACGAGGAGACCGGCACCATATTGGGCGACTTGACCTTGGCCGGGCAGCAACTGGTGGTGGCCAAGGGGGGCGATGGAGGTCGGGGTAACGCCCGGTTTTCAAGTAGCACCAACCGGGCGCCGCGCCGTTTTGAAGAGGGTTGGCCGGGGCAGGAGCTGAGTCTGCGCCTTGAACTCAAAATGCTGGCCGACGTAGGACTGGTTGGAATGCCCAACGCCGGCAAGTCGACCACGATTGCCGCCTGCACCCGAGCCCGTCCCAAGATCGCCGATTACCCCTTCACCACCCTGGAGCCCAATCTGGGGGTGGTGCGCGGCGACGATACCGATTTTGTCATGGCCGATATTCCCGGTTTAATCGAGGGGGCCGCCGAAGGGGCGGGGTTGGGACACCGTTTTTTGCGCCATGTCGAGCGCACGCGGCTTTTGCTCCATGTGGTCGACGGCAGCGGATTCGAGTCCGATCCCATCGCCGCCATCGGGGTGATCGAGCAGGAGTTGCATGCCTACGCCCCTGAATTGGCCGAGCGGCCCCGCTGGTTGGTCATCAATAAGATCGACACGCTGGCCGAGAACGCCCGTGCCGATTTGCGCGTTCAGGTCGAGGCCGAGGCGGGGAATCGTCCGGTTTATTTCATCAGCGCCGCCACCGGCGAGGGGCTGCGCCCTCTGTTGCTCGACATCGAAAAGGCTTTGGGTGAGCTTGAGCCCCCCGTCCCGTTGACCACCATCTCTCAACGTTCCGAGCGCGGGGAGCGGGAGGATTTTGAGGAGCAGAGCGAAGAGGACGACGACGGCCCCGAAGTGATCTGGGTGCGGGAGTAAAACCATGAAGCAGGATGGGGCGGCGCGGGCCGTCTTGATGACCGGCGCACGGCGGATTGTCATCAAAATCGGCTCGTCGATGCTGACCGGCGACGATCCCCAAGTACTGGAACACCGGTTTCGCGGCTGGGTTGCCGGTATGGCCCACCTGCGGCAGCAGGGGCGCGAGGTCATCGTGGTCAGCTCTGGTGCGGTGGCCGAAGGGCGCAAGCAAATGGCACGTCGCTTGAGCGGGGTCGACGTTTCGCGCATCCGCATGAAGCAGGCGCTGGCCGCCATTGGCCAACCGGGGGTGATCCGTCGCTTCACCGAGGCTTTTGCCCCCGAGGGGATCCTTCCCGCCCAGGTGCTGCTCACCCACGACGATCTGAAGAACCGCCGTCGCTACCTCAACGCCCGCAACACCATCGATACCCTGCTCGATTGGGGCTGCATCCCCATCGTGAACGAAAACGACACAGTGCAGACCGAGGAGCTGCGCAAGGTGGGGGACAACGACACCTTGGCCTCCCTGGTGGCGGTGATGATGGGGGCCGATTTGCTGATTCTGCTTTCGGATGTGGACGGGCTGTACAGTGCCGACCCGCGCAAAGATTCCAATGCGGCCCCCATCGGTTCGATCGACGCCCTCGATCCGTTGCTGGCTAAGTTTGATGGTGGCCCTGGCTCTTCCTCGGGGACTGGGGGGATCGTCACCAAGATTGCAGCCGCCCGCCGCTGCACGCGAGCGGGGGCCGCCACCATTCTGGTCGACGCCCGCCACGAGAAACTCTTCGAGCGGATCGTGGCCGGTGAGGCGCTCGGCACCCTATTTCGCACCCAACGCGATCCGGTGTCGGCCCGCAAAGCCTGGATTGCCGAGCTGCCCGAAGGGGGTAGGTTGACGGTTGATGAAGGCGCGGCGGCGGCGCTCGGCAAAGGCAAGAGCCTGCTTCCAGTTGGGGTGAAGGCGGTTGAAGGGGAATTCGAGCGGGGGGAGGCGGTGGCGATTGTCACCGGGGACGGGGCTGTCCTCGCCCGGGGGTTGGCCGCCTACAGCGCCGAGCATTTGCGGGTGATTGCCGGACGGTCCACCGGAAAAATTCAAGAACTGCTGGGTTTTTACGATGGAGACGAGGTCGTCCATCGCGACGATATGATCCTGTTGGAGGTCTCATGAGCACCGACGCCGTTGCTTTGATCCAGACCCTGGGGCAGCAAGCCCGTGCGAGCGCCCGCCAGATCGCTTGGGCCCCCTCGGGGGTTAAGAGCGATGCGCTGCGCGATATGGCCCGCCGCATTCGCGAAGCCAAACACGCCATCCAGTCGGCCAACGCCCTCGACATCGAGGCAGGGCGCAAAAAGGGGCTCTCCGAGGCGATGCTCGATCGCCTCACCCTGACCGACGCCCGCATCGAGGCGATGGCGGTGGGGGTGGAGCAAATTGCCGCTCTGCCCGATCCGGTGGGGGAGATGGGGGAGGTGCGCCGTCGCCCCAACGGGTTGATGATCGGCAAGATGCGGGTGCCGGTTGGAGTGATCGGCATGATCTACGAGTCGCGCCCCAACGTGACCGCTGACGCCGCTGCCCTGTGTTTGAAATCGGGCAACGCGGTGATTCTGCGTGGCGGTAGCGAGGCGATCCGTTCCAATCGGGCCATCCACGCCCTGCTGGTCGAGGGGCTTCGTGCTTTCGACCTGCCCGAAGAGGCGATCCAGCTCGTTCCGATCACCGACCGCTTGGCGGTGGGGGCGCTGCTCAAAGCCGACCGCTATGTTGACATCATCATCCCCAGGGGAGGTAAGTCGTTGGTGGCTCGGGTGAGTGAGGAGTCGACCATTCCGGTCATCAAACACCTGGACGGCATCTGTCACACCTACATCGACCGCTACGCCAACCGGGCGATGGCGCTTGAGGTTGCGGTCAATGCCAAGGTGCAGCGGCCCGGTACCTGCAACGCCACCGAGACGATTTTGGTTCATGAGGCGCTGTCGGAATGGCTCCTAGAATTGACCGACGTGCTCATCCAAACCGGGGTCGAAATCCGGGGTTGCGACAAGGCGGTCGCTTTGGATCCCCGGCTTAAAGTCGCCGACCGCAAGGATTGGGATACCGAACACCTGGGGTTGATTGTGAATCTCAAGGTCGTGGGCGATCTGGACGAGGCGCTCGATCACATCGAAGCCCACTCATCGCGGCACACCGAGGCGATCATCACCGATCATCACGGGCGGGCGATGCGCTTCTTGCGCGAGGTCGATTCGGCCAGCGTCATGGTCAACGCTTCGACCCGCTTTGCCGATGGCTTCGAGTACGGGTTGGGGGCCGAAATCGGCATTTCGACCGATAAGCTGCATGCCCGCGGTCCGGTCGGCGCCTTTGAGTTGACGACCCTCAAATGGGTGGTCTTCGGCGAGGGGCAGGTTCGGGGGTGAGCGAGTGCCCGCGTCTGGGGCTACTGGGGGGGACCTTCAATCCCATCCACTACGGCCACCTGGCGATGGTGGGGGCGGCCCGGTCGGCCCTTGGTTTGGATGGGGTCTGGCTGGTTCCAGCAGGGCAACCGCCCCATCGGGACGATCCCGACCTTGCTCCGGCACAAAAGCGCCTGGCATGGTGCCGCCGAGTGGCGGCGGGAATTCCGGGCCTCGATGTGTGGGACGGAGAGATCCGCCGCAGTACCCCCGCCTACACATGGGATACCCTGACCCGGTTGCGGGGGCAACTGCCTGAGGCTGAGCTTTTTTGGATTGTCGGCTGGGACGCTTTTGTACAATTGCCAACATGGCATCGCTGGGAGGAATTATTGGGGTTGGCCCACTTCGTGGTCGTTGGGCGAGGGGGAGAAACGATGCAAGCTCCTGCATGGCTCGAAGGTGTGGGGCGCTGGACCCCCGCAAATAGCGTGGTGGGACGTAGCGGCGCGGTATTCCCGGTTTCGATGCACAGAGTCGACATCTCGGCCACCGGAATCAGACAGGCGGTACGGGAGGGGCGATCCTTGATCGGACGTCTGCCCGCCGAAATCATGGTTGAAGTTCAAGCTACTTTTGTTGGCCGTCTCTAAGGCGGCGCTGGAGTTGTAATGTCATTTGTCAGTGAAGCCGAAAATCCCTTGGTTCTTCCCGCCAACCTGAGCCCCGCCGAAGTGTTGGCCGCTGTGGTTAAAGCGCTGGAAGACAAAAAAGCGGTCGATGTGGTGACCCTTGATCTGGCGGGCCGTACCCCCTTGGCCGATTTCATGGTGATCGCCACCGGTAACTCCGACCGGCAGGTCAAGGCGTTGGCCGATGCAGTCGAAGAGGCGACCCGCGACATGGGAATCAAAGGGATGCGTCCCGAGGGGCTGACGACCTGCCATTGGGTGCTGATGGATTTGGGCGATGTCATCGTTCATCTCTTCCTCCCCGAAGCCCGTCAGTTCTACAACCTCGAAAAACTCTGGACCGCGCCCGCCTCGGAAGCCTTCGAAGCGGATCAATAACGTGCGTTTTCGGGTGCTGACGGTCGGCAAGGGCCAGGCGGCCTTTTTGGCGCCCGCCTGGCAGGAATACCGGCAGCGCCTGGACCGAAGCTTCCCCACTCAATGGTTGGAAATCCCCGAAACCCCGCTGCGCAAAGGGACTGATCCCGACGCCGCGATGCGGCAAGAGGGGGAGCGGATCCTCGAAAAACTGGCCTCTTCAGGTCCCGTGGTGTTGTTTGATCGTCAAGGCAAGGGGATCGACAGCGTGGCATTGGCCGAGCAAATCGGCCGTTGGCGCGACGGAGGCATCCGTGAAGTGAGTTGGATCATTGGCGGCCCCAATGGGGTTGACGGGGCGGTCGCCGCCCGTGCCGACCTGTCGCTGAGTTTCGGCCCCATCACCCTGCCCCACCCTCTGATGCGGGTGGTGTTGGCCGAGCAGCTTTACCGGGCCAGCACCATCCTGCGCGGCGAGCCCTACCACCGATGATCCCCACTGTTCCACCGATTCACCCTCTGCCCGATCTGCAACCCGCACTGCTCGATCTTGTGGGCGACCTGTCGCTGTGTACTCGCTGCGGAGCCTGCAAAACTGCCTGTCCCACCTACCTCGTCGATCTTCAAGAAAGCCGTTCTGCCCGAGGGCGCCTGGTTTTGTCGGAAGGAGCCATTACTGGCCGACTGCCCTGGCTTGATGAGGCGCTGATCGACGATCTGTTTTCCTGCCTCGACTGCAAAGACTGCGAGACCCGTTGCCCCTCTGGGGTGAGGTTAACCAAGATCTTCCAGGGGGTACGCGAGGAGATGGTTTTGCGTGGGCGCCAGTCGGGCAGCGCCCCGGACGGGTTGGCCGCCTGCCACCCTCTGGTCGGACGGGTGATCCCATTTCTCCTGACGCGACCCCGCTTGATGGGGGCGGCCATGCGCTTGGCTGGCCCCCTGCGTCTGATGCTGGAGCGCTGGGGGTGGCTGGGAAGGTGGGTCGGCAGGGGGCGCCGGGTTTGGCCTCAAGTCGGTGGCCCCATGCTTCAACAGGGCTACCCATCCGTGATACAACTCACCGATCGGCGCCAAAATTGCATAGGACGGATCGCATTTTTCGTGGGCTGCGCCACTGCGTTTTGGGAGCAAACCACCGGACGCAACACCATCGCGCTGTTAACCCGGTTGGGCTACGAGGTGGTTCTGCCCGACGAGGTCTGCTGCGGCACCCCGGCGCGGGCGTTGGGCGACCGAGCCGCTCAAGAAAAGATGGCCCGTTTGAATGTGCAACAGATGGCCGATCTCAAGGTTGATGCCATCGTCGCCATTTGCGCCTCGTGCGGGCATAGCCTCAAGGGATACGGCGATCTTCTGGGTGATGAGGCATCTAAGGCCTTCAGTAGCAAGGTGTTAGACATTCACCAGTTTTTGGTGGATCGGGTCGATTTGCCGGGATTGATTGCATCGGGTCAGGTCGAGGTCACGCCGATCCAAGAGCGCATCACCTGGCATGACCCCTGTCATCTGGCACGCGCACAAGGGGTGGTTCGTCAGCCCCGGCAGTTGCTTGACGCGGTGGCACCCAACTGGGTTGATCTACCCGATGCCGGGCGGTGTTGCGGCTCAGGGGGGGCACGGATGTTCACCGAATACCACCATGCTGACGCCCTACGTCAGAGCAAGGTGACGTCGATTGTCAGTTCGGGGGTCGATGGGGTGGTGACGGGGTGTCCGGCGTGTCGGCTGCATCTGGAAGATGGCCTGGGGTTTGAGGGCCGAAATGCAGGCAATGCCCAGCAGTTGGTGGATGTTTTACTGCAAGCAGTGCAACCTGGAGGGAAGTGGCATGGCTCATGCTAGTACATACCCTGCCGTAGCCCAAACACTTCGAGGTGGGGAAATGGGCTCTGATCATGGGTTCACATTAATCGAACTGATGATCACGGTAGCTATCATTGGTGTCTTGGCTGCGGTTGCGATTCCGGCTTTTACGGGCTACCAGAACAAGGCAAAGGCGACAGAATGCCAAAGAGGGCTCGCGTCGATCCGCGACATGGAGCAAGCCTATCGGGCTGAGATGGGGGAGTACGGCGCGAGCCTATCAACCATAGGCTGGATGGGGTTGGAGCCGGATGGGCGCTACGTATATGGGGTGATTTCGGCGACGACCAATGGGTTTAGCGCAAGATGCTCGGGAAATTTGGACCGAGATGCGGATATGGATATTTGGACCATCAATGCAAAAGGAGCCTTGGTTCATTCTTCAATTGATTGATTGTTCACACGGGGATGGGCTCGGTTGCCTTTCCCTTTTAACAGTAGTTCCACAGGAGGCATGTCATGAAACGCAATGAATCCGGTTTTACCTTGATTGAGCTGATGATTGTCGTGGCGATCATTGGTATTTTGGCTGCCGTGGCCATCCCTTCGTTCCAGTCGTACACAAAGAAAGCCAAGACGGCTGAGGCTAAGGAGATCTTGGCTAATGCCCGTACTATGCAGGCTGCATATCAGGCTGAGATGGGTTATTACGCAGCCAAGATGACCTCCATCGGCTGGTCCGATAGTTCCTTCAAGTATTATGGCCATGTGACCATCGCCACTGCATCGACTGGCAAGTTCACGGCTCGGATCTCCGGCAACTTGGATAGCGATGCAACCATCGATGTCTGGACCATTGATCAAGATGGAACCTTGTCTCATACCACGATTGACTGATTCGATAGTTATTTGTTAGGAATGGGGAGGCGAAAGCCTCCCCTTTTTTTTGCCGTGGAGATGGTGTGATCAAGCAACGACTGGCCTTGTGGGTGGTAGGGTTTGGTTTGTCTGTTTTGGCGATTTACCCTGCCTTAAATAGCCCTAACTATTTTGACGATTTCCAGAATCTAATCGTCAATCCCTGGGTGCAGTCCTTTGAGCCGTCATGGCAATACATCATCGATTATTTCCACGGGCAGCATTGGAAGAGGTGGGTGGCATTCTTTTCGTTCGGTCTGGATGTCTATATTCACGGCGGCACCTTGATCTACATGAGGCTTGAGAGCCTAGCAATCCATGCGGGGATCGGGGTTCTGATTTTCTCGCTTATGATCCAGTGGTCGCGATTGTTCAAGGTGACGCCCCCCCTCCTCTGGCTAGCAATGGGGGCCATGTTATGGATGTTGAATCCCTTACTGCTTGATACCCCTGTGTACATCGTGCAGCGGATGACGGTGTTAGCAGCATTCTTTTCATTGTTGTCATACTGGTTGTGGAATCGGGCCTGGGAAGAGATCGATATTCAAGGTTGGCGCAGTGGGCAAGTAATAGGCTGGTTTTGGGCTGCTTTTTTATCGTTACTCTTGGGGCTCTTTTCCAAAGAAGTGGCCGCCATGGTGGTCGTTGTATGGGTTTTTGATCTTTGGCTTTTGCGTAAGATTTTTTCAACGCGGGTGTTGATGATTGTTTTGTCGATTATTTTGGGGATGCTTTATTTTGTTGGTGGTTTTGTGCTACAGGAAGATATATTTCAAGATTTGATAGAGGTTTATCAGAATCGCGAGTTTACCCTTGGCGAGCGACTGTTAACAGAAACACGAATCCTTTGGATTTATTTCTTTCTATTGTTGGCACCATCCCCTGACGCAGTTGCTTTTTACTTGGCGCCCGAATTATCAACTGGCTTGTTCACGCCCTGGACGACAGCTATTGCTATTATGGCTCATGTGGCGGTTTTTGGGGTTGCGGTGTGGTCTATTCGGGCTAAGAAAATTTGGCTTGGTTTTTTAATTTTTGGCTACTACACCATTCACAGTCTTGAATCGTCCATATTCCCACTCCAACTTGCTTTTGAGCACCGCGTCTACCTGCCTGCCGCCTTTGCAGTATCGGTGGGTTGGCCAATGTTGTCTTATGCAGTCATCAAACGAGGGCCAAGATTTGCCAAGCTATTCTTGGGGATCATAGTAGGGATGGCAGTTGTTTGGATTGTGGCAGCTCAGAATCGTGCGTTTGAGTGGGTCAATCCAGTGTTGTTCTGGGAAGAACAAATTAAGAAGAATCCAAGCTATGCGGCCTCATATCATGACTACGCAGTTGCCCTGTTGGCACAGGACCCAATGAGCAAAAAAGCGGGTGAGATGTTGGATAAAGCGTACGATTTTGATCCAATAGATTTTTTCACGATCAGCAATCGGGTTCTATATTGTTTAAGAGTAGAAAATGGAGAAAACCTTGAAAAATGGTGGAATATACTAAAGACCCAAGTTGAGAACCCGAAACTTCCCCCGGGAAGTCGGCTTGCCATTGAGGGGCTTGCAGGATACTTGGCAAGCCAGGGAATGAAAGAAAAGGCCCTTTATCTCTTGAGGTTCTTGGTGTCAGATGGAATGAGCCCACAAGTCATCCGGATTTTGGCAACGGTACATCACCTTGATGGCGATCAAGAAAAGGAAGAGGCAACGTTGCGACAAGGGATGCTGCTGTATTCAAATATGGCATTTCCCTACCAAGATCTAGCGACGTTCCTGCTGGTTGGGGAGCGTCGGCAGGAGGCTATCAGCACGCTAAAGCGGGGAATTGCCAGGATTAGCTTGAGTTCGGAACGGAAAACCCTCCAGATGATGCTTGATCGGATTCAGCAAATGCCACGCAACCCACCTGCAGACCGTAAGAGCGAGCCATGAAACAGCAAGTTTCAGTTGTTCTTCCGGCTTATAACGAGGCGGGTCATATCGGTGGGGTGATCGGGCGTTTACGCTCGATCCTTCCTGATGCGGAATTTGTGTTGGTGGACGATGGATCGGAAGATGAAACTGCCAGCGCGGCCACTAAGGCAGGTGCCCGAGTTGTCCGCCATCCCTATAACAAAGGCAATGGCGCCTCGGTGCGCACCGGAATTCGCGCTGCAACAGGCGATATCGTGGTCATGATGGATGCCGATGGGCAGCACGATCCAGCTGAAATTTTCAAATTGCTTGAACATATTGAAAGCTACGATCTGGTCATTGGGGCACGAACCAAAGAAAGCCAAGCCGGGATTCAACGCAGCCTCGGTAATGCGTTTCTCAACCGTTTTGCCAGTTGGTTGACCGGATTTCCTGTGCAGGACCTCACCTCAGGGTTTCGTGCTTTTCGACGAGAGGCCGTTCTCCCCTTTTTGCACCTGTTTCCCAATCGATATTCTTATCCGACGACCTCGACGCTGGCCTTCCTCAAGGCGGGGCTTAACGTGCATTACGTCCCGATTACCGTGCGTCCCCGGCAAGGGGGAAAGAGCAATATCAAGGTGGCGCGTGATGGGGCGCGGTTTCTGCTGATTATCGTCAAACTCATCACCCTTTTTTCCCCAATGAAGGTTTTTCTTCCAGTTGCATTCGCGTTTGGGGGGATAGGGTTGGGGTATTCTCTTTTCACGCTGTGGCATGGCCACTTCACCAATATGGGGGCATTGCTCATCAGCTTGGGCGTCATCGTTTTTTTGATGGGTCTCTTAGCTGAAATGCTCTCTAGTTTGTTTACCCAACGACATAACGATTAATCCCGCCCTCCATCTTTTCTCAGGATCCATCATGAGCGACCTGCCCTTTATTCCGATCAGTATGCCAATGTTTGAGGGAAGAGAGCGGGAGTACCTCAATCACTGCATCGACACTGGCTGGGTCTCCTCCATCGGCGAATATGTCCTGAGATTCGAAAGGGAATTTGCCGCGTATTGCGGTCGGGAACATGGTGTGACCCTTAATTCGGGGACGGCTGCCCTGCATCTTGCCCTCAAGGCGCTTGATGTGGGTGAAGGGGACGAAGTCGTCGTGCCCGCCATGACCTTTGCCGCCTGCGCCAATGCAGTGATGTACCTGGGGGCGACACCTGTCTTTGTCGACAGTGCTCCTGGCTATTGGGGACCCGACGCCGCCACCGTTGCTGCAGCCATAACCGCCAGGACCAAAGCTGTCATGGCGGTCCATCTCTACGGGCAGCCATGTGATATCGAGGGGATTGTCGCAGTGGCCGACAAGGTGGGAATTCCTGTGGTGGAGGATGCAGCCGAGGCCCATGGCGCCAGTGTAGGAGAGCGCAGGGTTGGAAGTTTCGGCGCCATCAGCTGTTTCAGCTTCTACGGCAACAAAGTGATCACGACCGGCGAGGGGGGCGTCTGCCTGACCTCCGATCCAGAATTGCGTGATCGCATGGCGATGCTGCGCGATCACGGCATGGATAAGGCCCGGCGTTATTGGCATTTGGAGGTTGGTTACAACTACCGGATGACCAATCTTCAGGCGGCGGTTGGGTGCGCTCAGTTGGAGCGGATCGAGGATATCCTGGCCCGTCGCACCGCCCTGCGTCGCGATTACGACCGGGTCATGGCGGGATTGTTTTTTTCCTATCCCCAACACGAACCAGGGCGGCACGGCGTTAACTGGCTCTACACCGCTCTTTTGCCCAAAGGATGCGGCGCCCCCGAACGTGATGCTCTGATCGCTTTTCTCAAAACCCAAGGGATCGACTCACGGGTTGCTTTTCCGCTATTGACCGGAATGCCTCCCTATCAAGCCTTCGCGACGCCGACCCCCCATGCGGCGGATCTCTCGGCTCGGGGCATCTCCCTGCCAACCCACCTGGGCATGGGAACACCCGAAGTTGAGCGGATCGGTGCGGCGGTCGGTCGGTGGATGAGAGCCCAGGGATTGGCCGCTTGAACATCGCCTTCGTCGTTACCGATCTGGCCGATCAACGCATCGGCGGCATCTCCAAGGTGGCGACCGAGGTGGCGGCGAATCTGGTCGCACAAGGGCACCGAGTGGTGGCATATGTGCTGCGCCGGGAAGGGATGGCCGAGTGGGCGACCTATCGCGGCATTGAGGTGCGCACCATTGCCCCCTTTGCCTCCCTCAATCCCGACTATCCGGTGCAGGGGTTCAGTGGCCGAGCTTGGCGACAGGTGCTGGCCGATGCTGACCGGGAGCGGTGGGATGTGGTGCAAGGATTCAACCTCAACGATCTGGCGTTGCCCAAGGTTGCAGGGGCCCTTAAAGCCAAGGGGGTTGCCGTCATCCATGGCAGTTTTGAAACCCTGGGGATGGACGTCGGGGCCAAATGGCGGGAGTTCCGCAGCCTGCCCTCGCTGCAGCTGTTGGCTCAGATTCTTTACGAGGGGTGGCTGAAGATCGCCTACGAAAAAAGGATGGTCGGCTGCGCCGATGCGATCATTACCGAGGATGCCAATACCCGCGCTGCCCTGGCGACCATGGGGGTTCCTGCGCCCCGGATGCACCTTGTTCCCAGTGGCATCGACGTCGCCGAGGTTGAGGCGGCACAGCGTGCCGATCTGGTCCATCTGCGACGTGGTAGCGGCCCCTTGATCGGCTATCTGGGGCGGGTCGATCCTCGCAAAGGGGTGCAATACCTGATCTCGGCGATGGCCGAAGTGGTCAAGCGCCATCCCGATGTGGTGCTGTTTTTGGCTGGCGGGAGTCGCCAAGGGTACGAACGCAGCATTCGCAGCCACATTGCTCAGCTCGGTCTCGAAGAGCACGTGCACCTTTTGGGTCGCATCCCCGGTAGCCTCTACCCCTATTACAAAGGGGCCGACTTGGTGGTCATTCCTTCCCTCTCGGAGGGGATCCCGATCACCTTGGGAGAGGCAATGGCGGCTCAGGTACCGGCCGTCATCACCCGCTTGCCTGGGGTCATCCCTTTTGTGGAACCCTCCGATCTGGTGCATTGGTGCGACATAGCCGATGTCCCCTCTCTGACCCAGGCGATCTTGGCGGGATTGGATGACTCCCAGCGCAATGAGCGGGTCGAGGCCGCCTACAACTTCATCCTCGGCTACACCTGGGATGCAGTGGCGCGGCGCTATGCCCGTGTCTTCGAGTCGGTGCGACAAGGACAAACACCATGAGCGAGGATCGCGGCTACCAAAACGACTACCTCGCCCTGCACCATGACCTGCTCACCGACGTCGAGGGGCGTGCCAAAAAGGGGCGCAAGATCGTGCGGGTGCTGGAGGATCTGGGGGGGGTCGATCTGGCGGCGGCGCGGGTGCTCGATGTCGGGGTCTCGACCGGCCTAATTGCCCGGGAGGTCTCCCATCATGCCGCTTGGATGGTCGGGATCGACATCGACCAACCCGCCATCGGTTTTGCCGCCAGCCTTGACGATTCTCCCCTGCATTTGGTGGTGGCCGACGGTTTGCACATCCCCTTCCCCGACGGGGTGTTCGACGTGGTGATCTGCGCCCATATCTACGAACACGTCCCCGACCCCCGCCAGCTTCTGGCAGAGATTCACAGAGTGCTGCGTCCTGGCGGGACCTGCTTTTTCTCGGCCACCAACCGCTGGGTGGTGATCGAGCCCCATTATCGCATTCCCCTGCTGTCGTGGTTGCCGCGCCCTCTGGCCCATCGGCTCATGCGCTGGAGCGGCAAAGGGGAGGGCTACTACGAGCAGTTGCTGGGTCCCAAAGGACTCAGAGCGTTGGTGTCGGGTTTTGAGTGCATCGATGTCACCGGCAAGGTTCTCGACGACCCGGCCCACTTCGAGGCCGACGATGTGGTCCGGCCCGGTTCCTTCACCGCCCTGCTGATGCGCACCCTCTATCGCCTGATTCCCGGGATGTCGCCCTCCTATCTGTGGTTGCTGCGTAAGGGGGAGTGATGGAGCGCCGCGCCTTCATTCTCTCCTCGGGACGGACCGCTACCCGGTTTTTGGCCGAGTATTTCAGGGCCAATGCTGCCCAGCCGGTTTGGGCTGAGCACGAACCCTTCCCCTCACGGTTGCTGCGTTTGGTCTCCCACGCTCATCTCGACGGAGCAATTGCCGACCGCCTGGCCATCCGGCTTTTGCGCTGGACCCATCCTGGCATGAGGGGGGGCGACAGCGTGCGGATCGAATCCAACCCGCTGATCTTCGGTTTGGCCGACCTGCTGGAGCCCGCATTTCCAGGGGTGCGGATCGTCCATGTGGTGCGCGACCCCCGCGATTTCGTCGCTTCGGCGTTCAACCACGGGTTTGGCATCGGGGCCAAGGGCTGGCTGTCGCGCCACGTGCCGTTTTGGTATCCCGACATGGCCCGATTGAGCGGTCGCCCCATCGATTTTGACACCCCCTTCGAGTATTTGACGGTGTGGTGGGGGTGGGTCAATCGCTGGTTGGAGGAGGCCGGTAGGCCGTTGGGGGAGCGTTATCTGCGCCTACGCTATGAAGACCTGGTGGGTGAGGGGCGTCATACGATGGAGGGGTTGGCCGACTTCTTGGGGGTGCAGCTGCGTCCCGAGGGGCAGGAGCGGTTGGGGCGGGAAGAAAAGGTCAATGCCGGTCGGCTTCAGGCGATGCCCCGGTGGCAAAGCTGGAGCGGCAATCAGGCTCGGTTGGTCGACGAGCTGTGCGGCCCCCTCATGAACCGGTTCGGTTACGGGGAGGAGCCTGCGTGGCAGGCGTTGCTGCGGGGGTAGGTCTTGTCGTGGCAACAAGCAGCAGCGCGATGGCGGTCAAATGAACCCCTCGCAGCATAAGCCCCAGCCAAAGGGCCTGATGGGCCGGTAAGTCAAAGGCCAAGGCTAAGAGGACAAACAGCGATTCCATCACCCCCAAAGAACCGGGCGCCAGGGTAATCATGGCCGAGAGGTACAAAGCCAGGGGTAGCAACAGCAGGTAGAGTGTAGGAAAGCTCAGTCCCAACAGTTGATCGAGGGCTAGTAGCTGGACCGCAAGCAGCGGATAGGGGAGGGCGGTGGGCAGCAGCAGCCCCTTTTGCCTGGGTAGTCGGGATAGCCCTAATAGCCCCAGCACCCCTGAGCCAAAGGCAAAAAGATCACCCGCGATAGCCCCCTGCAAAACCAAAAACATCGCCACGTTGACCGCAATACGCAGCAGGTGCACATGGGCGATGTGCTGGCCGATGTGGGGCACGCTCATGTCGTGATGGCGCTTGAGCCACGCCCCCCGCAACAAAACCCCCATTCCGAACGGAAACACGATGTTGAGCAGCGTCCCCCAAAGGCCGATCCGCAATAAGGGGCGGTAGCCGGTGTGGGTGCCCATGCCGCCGAGCTGGCGCAGCAAAAGCTGGGTGTTCACGAAGGGAATGGCCGCCTCGGCCAGCAGGGCGGGGAGGAGCCACCACCAAACCGTTCCAAAGGGAAGAGGAGGTGGGGTTAAATCCTGACGCAGTAGCAACGCGACCCCGGCGGCGGTCAAGACCACCCCCCCCGTCAGACGAATCCAGCTCCCCCAGCCGAGCCCCCAGGGTTGACGCCGAACGGGTTGCTCCCGGTTCAAGCCTCCGCCCCGAACACCCCACACCACCAATCCCCCCGCCTGGTTTCTTCGATACGGGTCATACCCTGCGCTAAGTAGGCACGAGCGACCTCTTCGGCTTGGGTATTGAGCACTCCCGAGAGGATCAACCTTCCCCCTGGCGCCACCGTGGCGGCGATCTTGTCGGCCAGGGCAATCAGCGGCCCGGCCAAGATGTTGGCGATGACCAGATCGAAGGTTTGGCTGGGGGGGGTGTCGGCGGTGGTGCAGGTCATGGCGACCCCGTTGAGCTCGGCGTTGGCTTGGGCTGTTGCGGTGGCGACCGGGTCGATGTCGACCGCACTGACCGCCACCCCACCAAGCAACGCCGCGGCAATCCCCAAAATCCCCGATCCGGCTCCGAAATCGAGCACCGTCTTGGGTTTGGGCTCGGTCTCCAGCGCCGTCGCAACCGCTTCAAGGCACAGATGGGTGGTCTCGTGTCCCCCCGTGCCAAAGGCCTGCTGAGGGTCGATGCGAATCACCAACCGCCCCTCGAATTCAGGGGGCACTTCAAGCCAGGTGGGGATCACCAGTAGCCGCTCCCCGACCGGCAAAGGGGGGAAGTGGATTTTCCAGACCTCCTGCCAGTTCCAGTCGGGAATCGCTTCGCGTTCCGGCTCGGGCCACCCCTTGCCCCGCACCAAGGCCAACATTGCTTCCTCCTCATCCTCGGTGGGGTAGGCGGTCAGGATGCAGCGGCTCCACAGCTCCCCTTGATCGAAGATCGGCTCGTCCTGCGCGTCCTCCACCATGGCGGTGATCCCGGCTTCCTCAAGCAACGCCAGAATCGCCTCGGCGTGGGGGCGATCCAGGTGCCAGTGGTAGCAGTGGGTGGCGACGGCATCGCTCATGGGGTTTCGTCCTGGTGGGAAGGGAAGAGGGAGGCGATTGCCTCGGCGTGGCGTGCGATGACCACCTTGCGGCGCAGTTTGAGGGTGGCGGTCAGCTCGCCACTGGCGATGCTGAACGGCTCGCTCAGGATCCGCACCCGGCGGATCTGCTCGAAGCTGGGGCGATCCTGCAAGCGGCGGCGAATGCGGCCCAGCACCTCGCGCTCCAGACGGGCCGGTTCCACCGGCTGCTCCAGCCCCTTTTCGACGCAAAGAGCGGCCAGTTGATCGGGATCGAGCACGATCAGGGCGCCCAGATGGGGTTGGCGGTCGCCCAGCACCATCGCCTGGGAGATCAAGGGGTCTGAGGTGATGAGCGATTCCAGGTAGCCGGGGGCGATGTTTTTGCCACCCGAATTGACGATCAGGTCTTTCTTGCGGTCGGTGATGCGCAGGAATCCCTCGTCGTCCAGGGTGCCGATGTCGCCGGTGTGCAACCACCCCCCTTGCAGGGCGTGGGCGCTGGCGTCCTCTTGGTTGTGGTACCCCAGCATGATGCTTGGCCCTTGGGCCAGGATCTCTCCGTCGTCTGCGATTTTGAGTTCGACGTTGGGGATCGCCTTGCCCACCGAGCCGGGACGGGGATTGTCGATGGGGCTGACGGTGAGTACCGGGGAGGATTCGGTCATGCCGTACCCCTCGACGATGGGCAGCCCCAAGCCGCGATACCAGTGGAAGGTCTCTTCAGGAAGGGGTGCGCTGCCGCTGACGAAAAAGCGGATTTTTCCGCCGAATTTGGCCCGCACCTTTTTGAGGAAGAGCCGGTCGAGCCAACGCAGCCCCATGGGTCGGGGGCCGGGGTTGCCCCCCGCTTCGAGGCTCCAGCGGTGGCCAGCGGCAAAGGCCCGTTCCATCCAGTGGCGTTGCCAGCCGGGCAGACGGGCGATTTGGGCAAGAATGCGGCTGCGCACCACCGAATAAAACCGGGGTACCGCCACCACCACCGTTGGTTGCAGTCGCTCCATGTCGGCCACCACCGTCTCGGGTTTGCGGGCAAAAGCGATCTCGACGCTGCCGAGCAGGCAGAGCCAGCACACCATCCGCTCGAAAATGTGGGACAGCGGCAGAAACGACAGCGTCCGATCCCCTGGTCCCATCTCAAGAATGGCCAGCGTCCCCTCGATGTTGGACATCAGATTGCCTTGGGTGATAACCACCCCTTTGGGCAGCCCCCCGGTCCCCGAGGTGTAGACGATGGTCGCCTCCGATTGCCGGGTGATGGGGGCGATGCGTTTGGCGACCAGATCGACGTCGAGCTCCTCCAGCCTTTCGAGGGGGTGGACCAGCTCGTTGCTGTAGCTGTCGGTTAGCCCCTCGACCCAAATGCGGGTTAGGGCCGGAAGACGGGGGATCAGGGGGGTGATGGCGTCGAGCAGATCGGTGGTGCCGACGAAGAGGCGATTGGCCCCCGAGTCACGCAGGATGAAACCGGTGTCTTCAAGGCTGCCGGTGGTGTAGAGGGGGACGACCACTCCGCCCGCCATCTGAATGCCCAGGTCGACCGCCAGCCACATCGGAGTGTTGGGGGCGAGGATCGCCACCTTTTGCCCGGGCGCCAGACCGTCGCGGATCAAGGCGGTGGCGATGCGTCGACCCTGGGCGAGCAGGGCGCTGCGGCTCCAGGGGGTGCCGTCGGCGGTGATCAACGCCACTTTGTCGGGCTGGGCTTCGACCTGAGCGATCAAGGCGGACGGCAGGCTGGTATGTTGGATCATTCGGCGCTTCCCCCTTGGAATGTGATGGTGGGGCACATTGAACAGAAGGGCGGGGATGGGGGCAACCTTTGCGCCGAAAAAGCCCATAAAAAAAGGGGCCCCGAAGGGCCCCGAACAGTCCGGAGGAGGTCCGGAAACGGTGAATCAGAACAGGTGCGAGTACATGATCTGGGCGCCGCCGCCAGCGGCGCTGGAGGTGCCGGTGCCGGTGGTGATGGATCCAGGCGCAGCAGCGGCGGTCCCCGCATCCCCCTGATGGTAGGTATGGGTGGTGCTCACCTTGGGGGTGTAGACGGCAGAAAAGTCGATGCTGTCGCTGCGACCAAGCTGGACGCCAAGACCGGCGGTGACGTGGTTCTGATAGATCGCGGGCAGCAAGGGGTTGGCGTACCCGTCGGGAACCGGGTTGTTGGCCAGGTTGGCGCCGACCCGGAAGGTCAGGCTGTCCATGCGGTACTGGGCGCCGAGCTTGACGACGTTTTGATCCTTCCAGTGCAGGGGCATGGAGAGGTTCATTTCGCCCGCCATGCTGGTGCCGTTGACCACCAGAGCGCTGACCGTGGCGTCGAAGGTATCCATGGTTTTCGACCAGTTAATCCGCTCGTAATCGGCGGTGAGCATCAGGTCGCCCATGTGCAGGGCGGCGCCCACGCCGTAGGAGTCGGGCCACTGAAAGTTGGGCAGGGCCAGATCGCCGTTGATGGTGTCGACACCACCGCCGGTGTTCATCATGTTGATCTTGACCTTGCCCTTCATGGCGCTCAGGTGCGATTTGGAGTTGTAGATCGCACCCAGGGTCAGGGCGTCACTGGGTTGGAAGGTGGCGCCCAGACGAACCCCCCAGCCGGTGGCGCTGGCTTTGTCGCCGCCCGAAAAATCGAGGGATGCAGCCTGGGGGTTGCCGATCAGGGTGGCGGTCATCATGGAGCCCAACGCCGCCTGGGTGGCTGGCGACGACATCCAGTACATGTCGGCCCCCGAGGCGAGCATCTTCATTTCCATGTCGGCGTAGCCGAAGTTCAGCGCGGCGGCCACGGCCAATTGGTCGGTCACTTTGTACGACAGGGGGACGATCAACTTGCCGTAGCGGATGTTCGAGTAATTCTCGTAAGGGGCGCCATTGCTCAGTTTGGTCCCCCATTTGGTCCCCATCCCCCCTTGACCCATCACCCCCAAACCAAAGGTCAGCGCTCCTTCACGGCGGGCGTAACCCAGGCCGGGCATCAGGTACATGGTGCCGTCGGAGGTTTGTTCGGCCGCGCCCGGTGCGGGGCTGTATTTAATGGTGGGCAGTAGAAAACCCAAGGCCACATCGAAGCGGGCGTCGCTCTCCATCAACGACAGGGTGGCCGGATTGTTCTGCATGGCGGCGGTGCCGTTGTCGTAGGCGTAGGAGGCGCCGCCCATCGCTTCGGCGATGGGGCCGTAACCGGCGAAATCCATGCCGTTGGTGGCCAGGGCGTAGGGGGCGGCGGCGACGCCGGCCGCAAGCAGCAGCAGACGGGTGGTGGTGTTGGGCTTCATCTCTTTCCTCCAGGTTGTTGGGCCGCCCGGAAGCTCGGGTCGGTCCGGCGGGGTGGCGCGGTGGGCCGCGCTCGTATCGACTCAGGCCTAGTGTCACTAGGGCGTCACATTGGTGCAGGCCAGTTGATCGGGAAAGAGAGGGGGGGACCACACAATTTTTTTGATGGCCGAATCAGGGATGTTCAACCCGATGGGATTTACAGCCGGGCATCGCGCCTGCGCAGTAACCCTCCCAGCAAGAGCCCTAGAATCAGGGTCGGCCCCACAATGGCGACCCCCATGTGAAGAGCGCCGCTTTCGGCGATGCGCCGGGCGACCTGCTCCACGACATGAAGCCCAAAACCGGCGCCGATGGCGGCGGCGACCCGCCAAGTGGCACCACCGGCGCGGGGGTTGAGCCCTCCAAGCAACGGCACCAGCAGCATCAACGCGACCGGCAAGAGCAGTGTTTGTCCTCGCTCCCACAGCGATTTCTGGATCTGAATCAGGGTCGATTCGGGGAGCTGACCCGCCCACAGCATTTGCGCCAGCGCCGAGGAGCTGAAACGGCGGGGATTGAACTGCCGCTCCATCGACTGCCGGACGCTGGGGGGCAGAGGCAAAACCTGTCCCGCCAGGTCGCGGCGCTGCCAGCCGTCGTTTGTGTGCCACAGCCGGGTTCCTTGCGAAAGCCGAACGCCGTCGGGGGTGAGCACTTCGATTTGGGCGCGGATCAGCTCCTTCGGTTGGGTTTGGCCATCGAAAACGATGCGGGTCAGAGCGGTGGGGACGGGCGATTGGGGGGGGAAGTGGAGCTGGTAGATGGTGCCGTCGGGCATGCGCAGCCAATCGCCCTCGACATCGTCGGGTAGCGGCTCACCGAATTTAACCTTCGAGATGTTGCGCATCAGCGGATCGCTGACCGGCATCACCCAGTCGCTGATCGCCACGTTGAGCGCCCCCAGCGCCAACGCCATGAAGACGAAGGGGCGGGTCAGTCGCATCAGGCCGGTCCCGCCGCTGCGCCAGGCGGTCAATTCTCCGGAGGCCAGCAACTGGTTCCAGCCGATGACCCCGGCGATGAGCAGCGCCAGGGGGCCAATTTGAATGAACATGGCGGGCAGCTTGAGCAGCTCCCACATGGCGATCAGGGCAAAATCGACCCCAGGCAGAGAGGCGAAGCGACGCATCGATTCGAACAGATCGATGGTCAGGTAGAGCCCCACCACCACCAGCAGGGTGATGCCCAGTTTGCCGATCAAGGCGCCCATAATCGCCCGGTCAAAAAGGATCACCATCGGGCCAGTCCCCCCAGGCGCAGCCGATGTAGTGATAGGGCGATGGCGGGAAGCAGTGGCAGCAAAGGAAACACCGGCAACCAAAGTGTGCTCATGTGTCGGGCAGTAACGATGTCGCTTGCCGAGGCGTTGAGCAGATACACCGCCAGCAAGACGCCGATCCCCGCCAGGATTCCCAGCCCCCCCTTGCCGGAGCGGCGGTCGGCGAAGACAAAGCCCGACATCGCCAACATGATGAGGGGGATGGTCAGGGGCAGGGTCGAACGGGCCAGGGCGATGTTTTGCCAATCGGGGTCATGCTGGAACAGCTCCCAGGTGGTTTCCCCCAAGATTCCCGCCTTGAACGCCCGGCCACTTCCTACGATGGCCAGGGGGTCTTGCACCACCACCTGAGCAAAGCGGGTCACCTCGCTGCCGTCCTCTTCCAACTGCCGCAGCAGGGTGCCGTCCTCAAGGGCGATGTTCCAGCGACCATCCTCCCCCCGTTGCCACCCCCCCCGTTTGGCCCACAGCCAGGTGTCGTCGGTGGCGATCAACAACCCCTTGTAGTTGCCCGAGTCGTCCTGCCCCTGGGCGTAGAGGGTTAGCCCCCCCCGAGTTTCGAAGAATTGGCCGGGGGGGAGGTTTTCGGGAGCCAGTCGGGTGCGGGCATCGGTGATGACCTCCGCTTGATGGGTCATCGCCTTGGGGCCGTAGTAGTGGGCGCTGGCCAGGCCGATCAGGGTCAGGGGCAGGGCGATGATGAGGAAGGGGGGAAGCAGCTGGGCCGGTCCCATGCCGGCAGCCCGTAGTCCGTCCCAGATCCCCTCGCGGTGGAGGATCGACCCGGTCATCAATACCGCCACCCCCGCCCCGATGGGGATGACGTTTCCGGCAAAAAAGGGGATCAGATCGAGCACCACGATGAACAGATCGCCCACCGCCAACCCTCGCCCCGCCATTTCGGTGGCCATACGCAGGATTTGGGTCAAAAACAGGATTCCCCCAAGCGTCGCTAGGCTCATGGTTAAAGGGCCGAGCAGGGCGCGTAGGATCAAACGGGTGGCGATCCACGAATGGTTCATGAAGACCTCAAAAATCTACGGCGCAGCCCAACTGTCCGCCTCGGCTTCCGCGTTCCGTGGGCTCTGTGTTTTGTCCGCACGCTGCGGTTGTAGAGGCCTTCATTTCAATCGCCACGCAAAAAAAGCCGGTGCAAGCGGTTGCCCCGAAAATGAGGAGGCAACTCAAGCGCAGGGGATCCGGCTAAAAAGACCTTGAACCGCTCCCCCATGCCGTCGTGGTGCATCAGCCGTTTGGCCAACGACAGGGCGTGGATCGCGTCGGGATCGTTCGGGTTGGCGGTCAGGGGCAGCAGTCGGTCGAGGATCCCCCCCTCGACCAGAAAACGGGCCTGGGTGGTGAAGGCGAGTGGGGGTAGGTTGTGGGCGGCGCAGGCGCGGGCCAAGGCCGAGAAATCGACGAAGGCGGTCAAATCTTGATCGCCGGGGCGGGTGAGCACCTCGTTGTGGGCCTGGTGACGGTGGTAGGCCTGCAAGGTGCCGGAGCGGCGGGCCGGGTGGTACAGAGCCTGAGCGTCGTCGCCGTAATCGATGGCCAGCAGGTAACCGTCCCCTCCCAGAGTTTGGGCCAGTTGGGTGACCCAGGGGGCCAGCCCCAGGCAAATCTCGACGCGATCCCCCTCGATGCGGGGGTGTTCGGGGTAGTCGGGGATGGCGGCAAGCCAGTCGGCGGGGGGGGCGCCCAACGCGGCCCAGCGCCACCCCCCCGCGCTGTCTGGCTCGACCCCCATGTGGATCCAGCCGCCGTTCTGCCATTCGAGCACCTCGACCGGGAAGGCGTCGAAAAGCTCGTTGCCCAGCACCAGGGCCGCTCCCGAGGGGGGGGCGTCGGGGGTATGCCAGGTCACATGGGGGTAACCCCGCGCCGCCAAGGTTTGCTGTTGTTCCTCCCGGCGATGGGGGGAGATCTCGACCATGTGGTAGTCCGGTTCAACCCCCTCGGCCTGAAGCGCCGCGATCAAATCGGCGGCCAGCTGACCGTTGCCGCCTCCCCACTCGACAATGCGGGGGGTGGGCAGTTGGGCCAGCAGCGCCTTGACGGCCCCCGCCAAAACCTGGGCCAACAAGGGGCTCAGGGTGGGGGCGGTGATGAAGTCCCCCTCGGCCCCGAACGGGCTTTGCGGACGCATGTAGTAGCCCGACTCGGGATCGTAGAGCGCCCGCGTCATGAATTGAGAGAAGGGGATGGGGCGCGATGGGGGGGGTGCGGATTGCATGGTCGGCTCAAGACCCCTAATCAAATTGGTGTGGTCGACCCGGCGGTCGTGGTCATCGGCGAAAAAATTCTTACCATACAAGCGATTGATTGCAGCGGGGCCACTCGGCGCAAGAACGGATCGACCACCGACAAGATGCGCGCCCCTTCCCTCCAGGACATCCCCATGACCCAACCCACCCGAATGGCGATAAGACTGCTCGTTGTATGGCTGGCGAGCGGATTCGGTACCCTCGCGACCGCCGATGAACCGGCTTCAAGCATGAGCGGCGCACGGCATCCGGGCTATCAGGCCCTGGTCGACCGGGTCGTGGAGGAGGGGGTCCCCGTCGATTATGCCCGCGCCTGGGTCGGGCAGGCCAGGATCGTGGAACAGGCGGCCGAGCAGGCGCGTCGCCCCGCCGAGTCGGTGATGACCTACGAGCGCTACCGCGCAATCTTCTATAGCGCCAAGCGGATCGAACGGGCTCGGGGGATGCTGGAACGCTACAAGCCGCTGTTTCACGAAGCCGAGGCCCGCTATGGGGTCGACCGTGAGGTGATCGCTGCCATCTTGGCGGTGGAGACCGATTTCGGACGTTTTACCGGGGTCTACCGGGTGCTCGACGCCCTGGTGACCCAGTCATTAACGGGGCAGGGGCCCCGTCGCCCCTTTTTCACCCGCGAACTGGCCAATTTTCTGATGTTCACCCGTGAGGAGGGGCAGGATCCCCAACAGGCCAAGGGCTCTTATGCCGGGGCCAGCGGCATCTGCCAGATGATCCCCTCCACCTTCCGTTCCTATGCGGTCGATATGGACGGCGACGGCAGTCGCGACATCTGGACCAGCATGGCCGACGCCATCGGCAGCACCGCCAACTATCTGCGCCGCTATAAGTTCGAGCGGGGCGGGGCGTTGGTCGATGTGGCCGGGGGTGGGTCGGGGGATTTGCTCGAATTGCAGGGGTGGTCCAAACCTTGGCGCGAGGGGGTGAACTTTCGCGCCGTCTACGCCTGGAACCACGCCGCCCCCTATGTGGCGGTGGTGGCCGAGATCGCCTCCGCCTTGCGGGGTGAGGGACAAGCGCGGTGAAGGTGTGGGTTTGGGTTTTGGGGGTGGCCCTGGCGCTGGGGGGGTGTGGCGGCCATCGCGACGCCGACACCGAAATGGACAGCGGCGGTTTGGCTGCGGTGATTCAGGCCAACATGACCCATCCTGAGGCGGGCAACGCTTTCAAAGCCCCCAGAGGTAAGCCCTATACGGTATTGGGCAAAACCTATTACCCCCTGCTCAGTCCCGCCGGATTCCGCCAAGAGGGGCTCGCCTCGTGGTATGGCCCCAACTTCCACGGCAAGCTCACCGCCACCGGCGAAACCTACGATATGCGGGGGATCTCGGCGGCCCATAAGATCCTGCCTCTCAATGCCTGGGTGAAGGTGACCAACCTGGGCAACGGGCAGAGTATCAAACTGCGCATCAACGACCGTGGCCCTTTCGTCGGCGACCGCATCATCGATCTATCGCTCGGGGCGGCCCAGCGCTTGGGAATCGTCGACCACGGCCTGGCTAGGGTGCGGATCGAATCGCTGGAGGGGGGGGCGACCACCGATTTTTCCCCCACCGACGGGCGGATCGAGGCCAAACATCCCCAGGGCGATGTGGCGGGATGGCCGGGGGAATACCCGGTGTTTTTACAGCTGGGCGCCTTTAAGGAGCGGGATCGAGCCTTGACCCTGCGTGGTCAAGCACGGGGGGCCGATCTTGACGCCTTCATCGAGGAGGTCGAAACCGCCTCCGGCCCCATGTACCGGGTGCGGGTGGGCCCCATCGCCGATGCCTCGACCCTGAACGAGGCCAAAGCCCGTCTAAGCGCGGCGAAGCTGCCCCCCCCTCGCATCGAGAGTGCCCCGTGAAACCGCACCTGCTGACCGTGTTCGGCTCCTCCGCCATTACCCCAGACGACCCCCGGTTCGACGTGGCGACCGCCTATGGGGCGGCCGCCGTTCGGGCCGGGTGGGGGGTTGTGGTGGGGGGCAACCATGGGTTGATGGGGGCGGCGATTGCCGGCGCCCGCAGCGCCGGGGGGGATGCCCGGATTGTGTTGGCCCCCGAGTTTGGCTTGGCCAGCGAATGGGATGGGGAGGCGGCGCTGCTGCTGCGGGCCGAAAGTATCTTCCACCGCATGGAACAGATGCTGGCGGTCGCCCAGGGTTTTTTGGTGCTCGATGGCGGATTGGGCTCCTTGGCCGAGCTGGCCATGGCCTGGGATCTGATGGCGGTGGGGGTGCTGCCTCGGCGGCCCTTGTGGATCCACGAAGCGGCTTGGGGTGAGACGATTACCCACCTGCAAAAGCATCTGACCTTCTCTCAAGAGGGGGCGCGTGAATTGCCCGAAATGGTGGCGGGTCCCGAAGCCTTAGAGGCGCGGCTGCGGGCGGTTGCGGCCCAGCCGCCGCTTCACTTGTTGTAATAAGTTATGGGTTTGAGGGTGGTCGGGGTTGCACCATAACCCCTGCGCATGAGTGCAGCCCCCCCAACGGTTTTGTTTTGTCTTCGTCCGCCAAGTGGTTTTGCCCTGGTGGACTACTGCTTAATTGAGGTGTCGGTTTTGTTGGTTCGTCATTCCCCGCTACGCATCGCCCTTCTGCTTTTGGCATGGCTGCCTCTGCCGGTTCACGCTGAGGATTTGGTCCCCTTTCCGGTTGAGGTTCGGGCCGCCATGTTGGTCGAGGCCGACACCGGCATCCCTCTGTACGACTTCAACGGCGAGGAGCAGATCGAACCGGCCAGTCTGACCAAGATGATGACCCTCATGGTTGTCTTCGACGCACTGCGGGCCGGGGTTATCCACCGCGACGACAAAGTGCCGGTCTCGGTTAAGGCCTGGAAGGCCGAGGGGAGCCGGATGTTCATCGAGCCCAACAAGCTGGTGACCGTCGGGCAATTGATCGATGGGGTGGCGACCGCCTCGGGCAACGACTCCGCCATCGCCCTGGCCGAATACGTGGCCGGATCGGAGGAGATCTTCGTCGAGCGGATGAACGACAAAGGCAAGGTGCTGGGGCTGAAGGGGTCCCATTTCGTCAACGTCACCGGTCTGCCCGCCCCCAACCATCGGGTGACCGCCCACGACCTGGCGACCATCGGGCGGGCGCTGGCGCACGACTACCCCGAGTTTTACCCGGTTTTTGCCGACAAAGAGATCACCTACAACGACATCTCCCAGTACAACCGCAACAAACTGTTATGGCGCGACGCCCGTGTCGACGGCATTAAAACCGGTCATACCGAATCGGCCGGTTATTGTCTGGTCACCAGCGGCAAAGAGGATGGGATGCGGTTGGTGGCGGTGGTGACCGGAGCCGGTAACCGCTCACGGGCCGAGGGTGATTCGCTGCGGCTGATCAACTACGGTTTTCGCAATTTCACCTTGAAAACCCTCTTCGCCGCCGGGGAGACGATCCGGGTGGTCAAGGTGTGGAAGGGGGAGCGGGACAGCGCCGACGCGGTACTCACCCAGCCCTTGAAGGTGTTGGTGCCCCGGGAGGGGGCCGGACAGGTGCGGGTCGAGGTCGAATACCTCGAACCCCTGATCGCGCCAGTTGCCGAGGGACAACAGATCGCCACCATGCGGGTTTCGCTGGAGGGGCGCGATCTGGCCAAGGTGCCGTTGGTGGCTCGGGCCACCGTCCCCGAGGCGGGGATGGTGGGACGGCTCATCGATTCGATCCGGCTCTGGCTTAAATAAATGGCCGCTGTGGGGGGGGTATTGCAGGCAAGGGCGCTGCTGTTCGACTTCGACGGCACCCTGGTCGACGGGTTTCGCCCCATCATGGCGGGACTCAACGCCGCCTTTGCGCACTTCGGTATGCCGCCGTGGAGCGAAGCCCAAACCCGCCAGCGGGTGGGGCGCCCCCTGACGCAGACCTTCCCCGAGATGTTCGGCGAGCGCTGGCTTGAGGCGCGCGCTTGTTTCTACGCCGCCCACGACGCCGTTTATCTTGACGATACCCAGGCGCTACCTGGGTGCGCCGAATTCCTGGCCGAGGCCTTTACCGCCGGTATCCCCATGGGGATCGTCACCAACCGCCGGGGTGATCGGACCCGCCCCCTGATTGAGGCGTTGGGGTGGGGGCGCTACTTCCCGGTGGTATTGGGGGTGGGGGACGGCCTGGAGGGTAAACCCGATCCTACCCTGCTGCGGGTGGCGGTGGCGTGGCTCGGAACCCGGCCAGGCCAAGCGGTCTACCTGGGAGACAGTCCCCTCGACATGACCACCGCCCTGGCGGCGGGGCTTGCTGGGGTGGGGGTCGCGCCGTTGCGGCAGCATCCTGAGCAGGCGATGCGGGAGGCTGGCGCTCTTCGATGTTTCGATAACTGGCAGGCGCTGCGCAGCTCGGGGTTGGTTTTGGCCCGAGATCCGTAGCCAGAGGGGGGGGGCATGGCCACCTGGAAAGAGTTGCGCAAGTTCTTCGACGATGCGTTTGCCCCCCTGGATGACGGACAGGGTTTTCGGGGCAGCGACATGTTTTGTCAGCACGGTCGAGCCCACCGCCGATTGGTGCAGATGAATCATTTGGCCGGTTATGAAGAGGGTTTTGTGTTGTTGGCGCGGGCTTGGGCGCGGGTGTTCTGGCGTATCCGCATTGTGGCGATCGTGACCGTAGGGGTGATCGTGGGGATCGACCTGTTTGCCCTGTTCCACCCCACCCCCATGAGCGAATCGATGGGGGCGATGGTCACGGCAGCGGCGCTCACCGCCCTGTTTGTTTTCATTTTCGCCGCCGACAACGGTACCTACATCGATTGCTTCAGAGCCGAGGTGGCCGAAGAGGCCGAACGGGTCAAGGCCGAGGTGAGGCATCAGGCCATGGCCAGGGTCCTGAGCAAGAACGATCCGGAGCAAAACCAACAACTCGAACGGATCTACGAGGCGGCGTTGATCCGCAACATCGAGCCGGTGTGGGGTGGCTATCGTCTGAACGATCAGAAGGCGGCCGGATACATCCATATGTGGCGAGAGTTTGTCATCCTCAAGGTCAAGTTGGGTCATGCCCATGAGTTGACCGACATGCTCGAACAGATGTGTCGGGAACTCAGTACGGTCTTCAAGCATGGCCATTCGGTGATGCGGCAGAGAAAAAACTTCTTTTCAGAAACCCTGACCGGTGTCGATCCGGCGGTATGGGGCGACTACCTGACCGATCTGGTCGATCCCGAAACCCATAACACCCTGGTCGAAACCCACAAAAGCCTGCGAAATTTACACCTTTGCCTGACGCAAACCGGGGATGAAATTCCCCTCTTGTCCACGGGGAAGTCCTCCACTTGAGCCCACGTACTCCCATCCGCATCCCTCCAGTCCGTTCCCTTTGGGAACAGTGGGACCGGGCGATTCGCCTGCGACTGATCCATCCTCTCAAACGCAGCCCCCACCCACCCGAATACACCGCCCGAGGGGTGTTGGTCGGTCTGCTTTGGGGGCTAACCCCCACCGTCGGCATCCAGATGTACTGCGCCGCCTTCACCTGGTGGGTCTGCCGAAGGTTTTTCAACTGGGATTTCAGTCTGGTCATCGCGGTCGCCTGGGTCTGGGTCTCCAACCCCCTGACCATGGTGCCGATGTACTACATCTTTTTCGTGACCGGCCAGGCGATGCTGGGGCATTGGGCCGATCTATTGGGGGGGTACCACACCTTCGCAGCTCTGTTCCACGAGGCGCTGGGCGATCCCAACCAGGACTTCATCGCCATGATGACCGCCTACGTCACCGTGGTGATGAAAGAGGTCGGGGGGCCGATGGTGCTCGGTTCCCTGCCATGGGCCATCGGCTGTGGCTGGTGGGGTTACAAGCGCAGCCTGAGTTTCTCAATCCACCATCGCGAGCGCCGTTTGGCCAAATTGCGAACCAAGCGGTCCGAAGGGGTGGCCTGCGATCTGAAGGAAGAGTGTCATGGCAAGCCCCCCTCGGTTTGACCCCCGCCCCATTGGGGTTTTCGATTCCGGGGTCGGCGGCCTAACGGTGCTGGTGGCACTGGCGGCCCGGTTCCCCGAAGAGCGTTTCCTCTATTTGGGCGACACCGCCCGTGTCCCCTATGGCACCAAGTCGGCCCGCACCGTGGCCGCCTACACCTTGCGTGCCGCCGACTTCTTGTTGCAACGCGACGTGAAGGGGATCGTGATCGCCTGCAACACCGCCTCGGCCTTGGGCATGGGGGCGTTGCAGGCCCATGCCGAGGTGCCGGTGCTCGGGGTGATCGAGCCGGGGGCCGAGCAGGCCCTTGCCCATAGTCGGGGGGGGCGGATTGCGGTGCTCGCTACACGCTCGACCGTGGTCAGCGGCGCCTACCCCGGCGCCATTCACGAATCCGACCCAGCCCGCGCCGTGCAATCGCTCCCCTGTCCCCTGTTTGTGCCGTTGGTCGAGGAGGGGTGGCTCGATCATCCGGTCACCGCCACGGTGGCTCAAACCTACCTGGCCGAGCTGCAAGCCGACGTCGACACGGTGATTTTGGGCTGCACCCATTATCCGCTGCTAAAGGGGATGCTGGAGGGTTTGCGCCCCGATTTGGCCTGGATCGACTCGGCCCAGGCGGTGGCGCAGCGGATCGCCCTGTGGTTCGAACACGGGGTGGTCGCACGTGGTGCCCGCCCCGCCGACAAGCCCCCCATCGAGTGTGTGGTCACCGACGATCCGGTCCAGTTCGGACGGGTCGCGCTGCCCTTTATGGGATCGATCCCCCTGGGGTCGGTCGAAATGGTCGACCTGTGAGCCGCGATGCCATGAGGGGTTGGTCGCTGGGGGGGCTGCTCGACGAGGAGGATCTGGCTCGGGAGCGGGCCAAGGGGCGGGAGCTGCGCGACAGCGCCTGGTGGAAGCGACGGCGTTCCGACGGCATTTGTCATTATTGCAGTCGCCACTTTCCCCCCAAGAGTCTGACCATGGACCATTTGATTCCGCTGACCCGGGGGGGGCGCAGCGAAAAATCGAACCTGGTCCCCTGCTGCAAGGAGTGCAACAAGGCCAAGGGGAATTTGCTGCCGACCGAGTGGGAGGAATACCTGGCGCGGATTCGGCAGGAAAACCCGGAGGGGGGATCAGCGTCCGGCTAGGTGGCCGACCCATTCGTGAATGGCGTCGGCGCTGTCGCTCAAGGTGCCCGACAGGGGGCGCAATGCCGTAAGCCAATTGTTCGCTACGAACCATCGTGGGTCGGCGGGCACGGGAAGGAATTCGATCCCCTCTTGCACAAACGCGCGGCTGGCTCGACGCAGGTGGATCCCCGAGGTCACCAAAATCACCCGCTCGACACGGAGCGACGCCAACACCCCATGCACCATGGTCGCGTTACTGCGGGTGGTGGCCGAATTCGATTCGGCAATCCCCTTAGGGATCCCCCCCCAGTTCATCGCCTGTTCGATCATCATCTCAGCTTCAGAACGTTGGGTTTTGATGGCACCACCGCTGGCGATCAGGGGGAGATTCAGATCGTGGGCCATCCGCCAAGCGACGTTCAGCCGAGCCAGTGCGCTGGGGGCGATGGCGTCGCCTTGCAGGGGGGAATTCAGCACCCCACCCCCAAGAACCACCACCGCTTGGGGCTGAAACGTGGCAATCGCCGCGGCGTCTGGGGGGGGGAAAGGGGCCTCCAGCGGCTCACAGAGCAGGTTGCGACCGAAGGGGATGGCCAGCAGGTAGGTGGTTACGAACAAGGTAGCGGCCAAGGCACGCCCCCTCCCCCGGCTTTTCCAGGTCAGAATCGCCAGGGCGAGCAGCAGCCAACCGATCCACTCTCCCAGTAATCCTGCAATTTTAAGAAAGACAAACCCCAACCCCGTTTCCATCGCCACCCGCCCCCCATTTATGGTTCAATTCCGCCCCCTCAGAAATTTGATGAAGAAGCTCGAAGGAGATCATGCATGACCCAGTCGTCGATGGGCGCCCTGCAAACCCGTATTGAAGCCGCTTGGGAGATCCGCGACCAGTTTTCGCCCGCCCAGGCTCCCGCCGATGTCCGCCAGGCGGTCGATGAGGCGCTGGCGGCGCTCGATGCCGGAAGCGTCCGTGTGGCCGAGCCCGACGCTGCCGTTCCCCGTGGTTGGAAGGTCAACGAGTGGCTCAAGAAGGCGGTGCTGCTCTCGTTCCGCCTGAACGACAACGTGGTGATTCCCGGTAGCGATCAGAACTACTTCGATAAGGTGCCGCTGAAATTCGCCGGTTGGAGCGACGCGCAATTCCGGGCCGCCGGGATTCGGGTCGTCCCCCCCGCCGCCGTGCGGCGCGGCGCCTACATCGCCCCCGGCGCGATTTTGATGCCCTCGTATGTGAACATCGGCGGTTACGTCGATTCGGGGACGATGGTCGATACGTGGTCGACCGTCGGCTCCTGCGCCCAGATCGGTAAGAACGTCCACCTGTCGGGTGGCGTTGGTATCGGCGGGGTGCTCGAACCCTTGCAGGCCAGCCCCACCATCATCGAGGACGACGTCTTTGTCGGTGCCCGCTCCGAGGTGGCCGAGGGGGTGATCGTTGGGCGCGGCGCGGTGCTGTCGATGGGGGTCTACATCGGGCAATCGACCAAAATCGTCAATCGGGCTACCGGTGAAATCACGCAGGGTTATGTTCCCCCCTACAGCGTGGTGGTCTCGGGAACCCTGCCCGGCAAGGATGGGGGTCCCGGCCTGTACTGCGCAGTCATCGTCAAGCAGGTCGACGAGAGGACCCGCTCCAAAACCAGCATCAACGATTTGCTGCGCGGTTGAGCAGCAACTTTTCTTTCACCGCTTTCAAGAGGCAACCATGGACATCAGCAAAATCTCCCCCGGCAAAAATCCCCCCGAGGACATCAACGTCCTGATCGAGATCCCTCAGGGCTCGAACGTGAAATATGAGGTCGACAAAGACAGCGGCGCCGTCGTGGTGGACCGCTTTTTGTTCACCCCCATGTTCTACCCCCTGAACTACGGCTTCATCCCCGGCACCCTGTCGCTCGACGACGATCCGACCGACGTGCTGGTGGTCGCCAGTCAGCCGGTGGTTCCCGGTTCGGTGATTCGCTGCCGCCCCATCGGGGTGCTTGAGATGGAAGACGAATCTGGTATCGACGCCAAGGTGTTGGCGGTCCCCCACGACAAGCTGACTCTGGCCTACAAAGACATCACCGAGGCGACCCAGCTGCCCCAGGCGCTGCGCGATCAGATCCAGCACTTCTTCGAGCACTACAAGGATCTGGAGCCCGGCAAGTGGGTGAAGGTTAAGGAGTGGCAGGATGCGGCCACTGCCAAGAAGATCATCGCCGAGGATGTGGTCCGCGCCGGTTAAGGCGGTCGTTTGAGGGTTCGAGGGGGGAGGGGGCGTTTGCGTCCCCTCCCCTTCTTTTTCTGCACAACAACGAACAACGGAACAGCGATGCCAGAGCGCACCAACGGCCGGGCCCATGACGCCCTGCGCCCCATCACCATCGAGCGCAACTACATCCGCCACGCCGAGGGCTCTTGCCTGATTGCGTTCGGCGATACCAAGGTGATCTGCACCGCTTCGGTGGAGGAAAAGGTCCCCCCTTTCCTGCGCAATCAAGGCAAGGGGTGGGTGACCGCCGAATACGCCATGCTGCCCCGCAGCGCCCACCAGCGCATGGTGCGCGAGGCGGCCAAAGGCAAGCTCGGGGGGCGGACCATGGAGATCCAGCGCCTGATCGGTCGCAGCCTGCGCTCCGTGGTCGATCAAAAGGCGCTCGGGGAGCGGACCATCTGGCTCGATTGCGACGTCATCCAGGCCGACGGGGGAACCCGCACCGCCTCGATCACTGGCGCCTACATCGCCCTGACCGATGCCATCGCCCACTTGATGAAAACCAAGAAGATCTCGACCAACCCGCTGCGTGATTTTGTGGCGGCGGTTTCGGTGGGGATCGTCGATGGCCAACCGGTGCTTGACCTCGATTACCCCGAAGATTCCAGTGCCGAGGTCGACTTCAATGTGGTGATGACCGGCAAGGGGGAGTTCATCGAGGTCCAAGGGACTGGCGAAGAGCGCCCCTTCAGTCGTGAGCAGCTCGACGCCATGCTGGCATTGGCGGGTAAAGGGATCAGTCAGCTCATCAAAACCCAAATGAAGGCGCTGGCTGGGCAATGAAGGGGCAGACCCTCCTGCTCGCCTCGACCAACCAGGGCAAGCTGGCGGAGATTCGCCAGGCCTTGGCGCCGTTGGGGTGGTCGGTGGTCGATCCGTCGACCCACCCCATTGGCGAGGTCGAGGAGGACGGTGCCACCTTTGTCGCCAATGCCGTGAAGAAGGCGACCACGGCGGCGCGGGCGACCGGACTGCCCACCCTGGCCGACGACTCGGGGTTGGTGGTCGATGCCCTGGGCGGCGCTCCGGGGGTGGTTTCGGCCCGCTTTGCCGCCTTGGAGGGGGCAGGGGTGGGGGACGCGGCCAACAACACCCTGCTGCTGCACAAACTCGAAGGATTGCCGCAGGACCAATGTACCGCCCGCTTTATTTGCGCCCTGGCTCTGGTGTGGCCCGACGGGCGCACCGTGACCGCCGAAGGGGTAGTGGAGGGGTATATCCTCAAGGCACCGCGGGGCGGGAACGGTTTCGGCTACGACCCTTTGTTCTTCGTGCCCGAGCTTGGATGTACCACCGCCGAACTGAGCAAGGAGGAGAAAAATCGGATCAGCCATCGGGGGCGGGCCATCCGAATGCTGGTCGCCAAGCTGGAGGGGCTCTGAGGGGCTCCCTGCCCCAAGGGCGGGGAGCCCCTTTCGGGCTCTACGTCCATCTGCCCTACTGCCTGCACCGTTGCTCCTACTGTGACTTCAACGCCCACGTTCGCAGCGATCCCCCCTTCGATGCCATGGCGGCGGCGATTCTGGCCGACCTCGATGGTCAGATCGCCCGTTTTCCAGCGATGGCGATGCGCCCCTGCACCTCGATCTTCTTCGGCGGCGGCACCCCCTCGCTGTTCCCCCCCGACCGTATTGCCTTCCTGATTCAAGGATTTGCGGAGCGGCTCAAACTCATCCCCGACCTCGAAATCACCCTAGAGACCAATCCAGCCACTCGGGAACACGGCCGTTTTCAGAGCTATCGCGATGCCGGAATCAATCGTATGTCGCTGGGGGTGCAGTCCTTCGACGAAGCCGATTTGAGGTTCTTGGAGCGTCTGCATGATGCAGATCAGGCACAGCGGGCGATCCAAGAGGCGGTGGCGATCTTCCCCAGGGTCAGTCTCGATCTGATGTACGGATTGCCGGGACGCGACTTGGCCCATTGGCAGGAGCAATTGCGGCAGGGGCTGGCCACCGGGGTGGGGCATCTATCGGCCTATCAGCTGACCGTGGAGCCGCAAACCCCAATGGGTAGAGGTCATGCTGCCCAACCGTTGGCGCTACCCGACGACGATCTCTCGTGCGATCTGACCGAAACCACCTGGGCGCTGGTTGATCGGGCGGGGCTAACGCCTTACGAGCTGGCCAATTTCGCCCGGCCGGGGCAGCGCTGCCGCCACAACCTGCATGTCTGGCGTTACGGCGACTACATCGGGTTGGGGGCGGGGGGGCATGGCAAGTGGGGCGAAGAGGGGAAAATCTGGCGACGGGCCAATCCAAAATCGCCCGAGGGGTATTTGGCCGATCCCCATCAGGGGCCTTGGCAGAGGGTATTGCCCGAACAGGGGCTTGAGGAGGCCTTGCTTTCGGGGTTGAGGACAAGCGAGGGGGTGGTCCGCAAGAGGGTCCAGGCCAGGACCGGACTCAGCCTCCCCCTGATTCCCGAGACCTTGCTTGGCGGGGGCTGGCTTAATGAACGGGGTGCGCGGATCGCGGCAAGTCGTGAAGGCTGGATGATGCTGGACGAGGTCGTGGTGCGATGGCTGGTTCACGCCCAGGAGGTTCGTTCCCGAAAGGGGTGAGGCCATCGACGGGGGTATTGGCCGCTTGTCGGGGCGCTAAGGTCCGCAGGTAGTAGACCAAGGCCCAAATGTCGGAATCCTTGATTATCGTGCTCCAGGCAGGCATCCGCTTAGTAACGGTTGAGCCGTTTTTGATGACCCAAAATAGCTCGCCGTCGCTGCGAAGGGCATGAAAATTGGCGTCGGTAAAATCACGGGGCCTGGGGGCCAGGTTTTCGCTGCCCGGCCCATTGCCCTGGCCATTGTCGCCATGGCACCAGGTGCAACGTGAGCGAAACAACATGCGCCCTTGCTCCAGGTTTTCGTCCGAAAGGTGGATGGGGCTGACCATACTGCTGGCCAGTTGCAATTCCTTGCCCGCGACACGGGGGATCGAGAGATCGTAATCCTGTGCCGCAGCCTCCAGGCACCAGCACAGCATGGAGGCCAGGACGGTCAGGAGCGCATTAATGGGTCGAAGGTAAGAATGCAATCTTTGATGCCTCGCCAAAATGGTACACAAGAGCGGAGCTCGCCGAGCCCGAGGGGATTTTAGCCACCTCTAGGAATGGGGAGCAATGTTCTGCTTCGGTTTACCGGGCGCCTTCCAGAGACCAAACTTGACAAGCCCAGGGTGCTTGGTGTTTCGTTTCCCCCTCTTAACACCCGAGACAGCGTCGCGATTCCTACACGGCGCGTATAACAAAAATCCGAGATACGCAAACAAACGTTGCGAAGAGGAGGAAGAGAATGAGCATTCGCCACATCATTGGCCTTGCTGCCGTCGCCGGGGTCGGGTTTGGGTTGATGGCCAGCACAGCAATGGCTGAGACCGACGCGCTGGCCCCCCGGGCGCCTAAGTCGGCCGTGACCATGAAGAACCCCACCATGAAGAACGATGTTGCTGCTGGCAAGGTCATCTTCACGGAGCTGTGCAGCGCATGCCATGGCGATACCGGGGTGGGCGATGGTCGCTCTGCAGAGTTGCTGGATCCCAAGCCCCGCGACTTCACCAGCAAGGTTTGGCAGAAGACCCGTACCGATGGCGAGATTTTCTGGCTGATTCAGAATGGTTCCAAGCACACCAAGATGGAGGGCTTCGGACAATCCAAGCTCGACCTCTACAGCGATACCGAGATGTGGTCGCTCGTGAACTACATCCGGTCGCTCGCCAAGTAATTTGGCTGATCGTTTGCCGTACCGGGACGCCCCGCAGGGAAACTGCGGGGCGTTTCTTTTTCTGGGAGCCCCCGTTTCGACAATGTCCCTCGGGTTTTCTGGGTTGTTTGCATCGCCCTTCCCGGCGAGACTTCCCGACCGTTGTTCCCCATTCCTCTTTGGTTGAGCCCTCCAGGTATGTCCTCCAGCGTCCAACGATCCCCCGGACCCCAGGGGAGCAGAATCGTCGCCTCCCTGGCATCCATGAAACTGGCCATCAATCTGTTGGTGGTGATGGCCATTGCCTCGGTCATCGGCACGGTGTTGCAGCAAAATCAACCCTTTGCCGATTACCGCGACCAATTCGGCCCTTTCTGGTTCGAAGTGCTGCGCGCCCTGAGCATGTTCGACATGTACCACTCATGGTGGTTTTTGGGGATTTTGATCTTCCTGGTCATCAGCGTGACCACCTGCCTGTGGCGCAATACGCCCCGGATGATCCGCGACATGCGCCGTCATCGGGTCGTGATCGCCGATAAGTCCCTTAAAAACCACCACTTTCGCCAAGTCTACCGCACCGCCGAATCCCGTGAAGGTCTGCTGGATTTGGCGCAGTCCACCTTGAGTGGACGGGGGTGGCACTTTCAAAGGGAGGATGCGGGGGAGGCGACCTACCTGCTGGCTCAGAAGGGGCGTCTCAATCGAGTCGGTTACATCTTTACCCACTTGGCCATCCTGGTGATCTGTTTCGGAGGGCTTCTGGGGGGGAACATCCCTTTGCAGCTCAAGGTGCTGACCGGGCAGATCGAGCCCCAGGACGAGATGAACTGGGAAGACAATACCGCCTTCCGAGGCAGCATCAGCATCCCCGAGGGCGACTCGGTTCAGTACCTCTATTTGCCTTTCGGCGACTCGTATCTGGTGCAGAAACTCCCCTTCGAGGTGCGATGCGACGCGTTCGACATCGAGTTTTGGGAGACCGGTGCCCCCAAGAGCTTCAAGAGCGACTTGGTGATTCTGGAGGATGGCAAAGAGGTCAAACGGCAGACCATTGAGGTTAACAAGCCGCTCACCTACCGCGGGGTAACGATTTACCAGTCCTCTTTCGGCGACTCCGGTTCGATCATCCGTTTCAAGGCATACCGGGTTGACGGCAGCGAAGACCTGCTCGAAGCCCAGGTCCACGGGCGGATCATGGACGACAAGTCGGGCTGGTCAATTGAGGTGACCGATTTCCGCCAGTACAACGTACAGAACTTCTCAGACAACCCGGTGGCGCCTGAATTTCAGGATGTGGGGCCAAGCGTCGAGTTTGTGCTGCGCGACGGCCAGGGCGCATGGAAGTACCGCATTTACCAAAATTACCAAAATCTGATTGAACGCTGGGACGATGCCAATCGGCAGTGGAGTTTCGTGAACTTGGCGACCAACCCCGAGTTCATGCGCGCCTACCCTGCCCCCTTCTTGCTCTCGATCGATCATTGGGAACAGAAGCGCTACACCGGTCTACAGATGACCCGGGATCCCGGTGTTTGGCTGGTCTGGGTCGGTTCGGCATTGTTGGTCTTCGGCATGGGGGTGATGTTCTACATGCCCCACCGTTTGGTGCGCATCGTAGTGCGGCCCAGCGAAGAGGCAGGGGAGCATGAGGTTTATCTGGTCGGGACGACCCAAAAGAACGTCATCGATTTTGCCCAACAATTTTACGTGCTGGGGCAACGTCTGACCGAGGCGCTGGGCAAACCGGTTGAGGAGGGGCATCCCATGGAACTCCTCAAGGGTCGTGCCCACCAAGCGTAGCCCGACCTCCAGAGGGCCGTATTTTGCGGCCCTTTTTCATGTATTCCCTGTAGGAGGATGCCTTCGTGAGCGATCACGCCACCACGATTTCACCTTTTAATACCCAATGGTCTCCCACCACCGGGTATTTGTTTCGCCCGTATCTGATCGCCATCGCCTTCATCGCCATCATGACTCTGTCGGCCTATGGTCTGTACGGCGGCGAAATCGGACGGAGCGAGCAGAACTTCTTCTTGAAATACCTGCTGGCCAGCCAATCGGCCATCGCCTGGATGAACGCCCTGTTCATGATTGCGGCGGTGGTTTACATCGTGCATTTGGTGGTCCGTAACCCCTTTGCCGGCAAGGTAGCGACCTTCACCACCTGGTCGGCGGTGATCTTTGGGTTCACCGGTTTGCTCGTACGCTGGCAGGAGACCTATCTCATCAACCCCGAATGGGGCCATGCTCCGGTCTCCAACCTTTACGAAGTTTTTATTCTGCTCTCGGTCATCACGGGCTTGATCTACCTCTACCTAGAACGCCGTTATCAGGTTCGCACGTTGGGGGCTTTTGTTCTGCCCTTGATCGTGGGAGCGGTGCTCTTCGATCTTTGGCTGGCCTCCAACAACGGGAGCATGATTAAGCCGTTGGTCCCGGCGCTTCAGTCCTATTGGATGAAAATCCACGTTCCGGCCAACTTTGTTGGGTATGGCGCCTTCATGGTCGCTTGCGGCGCTGGGATGATGTTCCTGTTGCGCGAACGGGCCGAGAGCAAGGGCAATCCCAACGCCTTCTCAGTGAAGTATTTCCCCACCCTCGATCAGCTTGACGAGCTCAATTACAAGGCGATTCTGATCGGCCTGCCCACCTTTACCCTGGCGATCATCCTTGGCGCCGCTTGGGCCAACGAGGCCTGGGGCGGCTACTGGTCTTGGGATCCCAAAGAGACCTGGTCGCTGATCGTTTGGCTGGTCTACGCCGGTTTCCTGCATGCCCGCATTTCGAAGGGGTGGCGCGGACTGCCGATGGCCTGGTGGTCGGTGGCTGGGTTCCTGGTCACCCTGTTTTGCTTCGTTGGGGTGAACATGTTCCTGGCGGGTATGCACTCCTACGGCCGGTTGACCTAAAGCGATGAACGGGCTGATGCGGATCGGGGTGGCGGCATGAATTCCGTCTTTCCCATGGTGGCGACGCTGGCGGTGCTCTATTTCGTCGGCTTTCGGGTTTATTCCAAGGTGATCGAGTCGCGGTTGGTGGTCCCGAGCGACCAGCCGACCCCGGCGGTGACGATCAACGACGGGGTCGATTATGTTCCGGCCCGCCTTCCGGTCCTCTTCGGACACCATTTTTCATCCATCGCCGGGGCGGGGCCGATCATTGGCCCCATCGTGGTGCTGGCCGCTTTTGGCTGGCTCCCGGCCCTGCTCTGGATCGTGGCGGGCAACATCTTCATCGGCGCCGTCCACGACTATTTGGCGTTGATGCTCTCGGTGCGTCACGGTGGGGCCAGCATCGCCGAGATCTCCCGCACAGCGTTGGGGGAGCGGGCCGCGACGATCTTCTCGGTCTTTTTGTGGCTGGCGATGATCCTGGTGGTGGCGGTCTTCGGGGTGGTTGGGGCCAAGACCCTGGTCGCCAAGCCCGAGATGGTGATCCCGACCCTGGTGCTCATTCCCACCGCCATGGCGCTGGGTTGGGCGGTTTACCGCAAGGGGGCGCCGTTGATGTTGGCGACCCTGGCGGCATTGATTGTCAACTTTGCCTCGATTTGGGTTGGTTACCTCTATCCGGTGGCCGTTGAGGGGACAACCTGGGGGATGGATCCGATTCAGTTCTGGTTCGTCGCCTTGATGATCTACGCAGGTACCGCCGCCATGATGCCGGTCCACTGGCTGCTGCAACCCCGTGATTATCTGGCTACCTATAACCTCTATATCGCCTTGGGGTTGGGAATCGTGGGTCTGATCGTCGTCCATCCCACGATTCAGGCCCCCGCCTTCACCGGTATGGTGGACGCAACCCAGGGGCCCCTCTGGCCGATGCTCTTCATCCTGATCGCCTGCGGCGCCATTTCGGGTTTTCACGCCTTGGTGGCGGGGGGGACAACCTCCAAGCAGCTGCCCAGTGAGCGTGCCGGGCGTTTGATCGGTTACGGCGGCATGCTCACTGAAGGGGTGTTGGCCACCATGACCCTGATGTTGGTGGCGGGGGGGCTGTACTGGGTGCTGCCCGAAGGGGCTCCCGCCAGCTACGGGTTTCAAGAATCGATGGCGGCGGGGGGGTGGATTGTGGTCTTCGGCAACGCCTTTGGGCGGGTTGTGCATGAGATGCTCCCCTTCGTTTCGGTCGCCATCGCCGCCATGATCGCCATGATCGCCCTGAACACCTTTATCCTGACCACCCTCGACACCGCCACCCGCATCACCCGCTTTCTGGTGCAGGAGTCGGTGGGGCGGCGGATTCCCCTGTTCCGCAACCCCTCCGTGGCCCTGGCGTTAGTGCTGGTGCCCGCCTTTTTGATCGGGGCGACCAATTCCTGGGTCACCATCTGGCCGGTCTTCGGTGCCACTAATCAGCTCATTGCTGTGATGGCGCTGTTCGTGATTTCCACTGTGCTGCTCGCCCAGGGACGCAGCGTGCGCTTTACCTTGATTCCGGCGATCTTCATGTGGGTGACCACCATGGGGGCGTTGGTTTGGCAGAGTTACAGCTTCCTGACCGCCGAGCCGAGCAACGTCTTCCTCGGAGTGGTGGCGCTGCTGTTGCTGGGGTTGGCGCTCTACATCGGTGTTGGGGCGCTGCGTAAATTTGGGGGACAGCCTGTGGAAGTGGCGACGCAGACGTCGTGACGGAGCATTTATGATTCACATGCTGCGGGAGCTTGAATCCCGGCTGACCCTCAAGCGGGATCGGGTCGCCCAATGGTGGCAAGAAAGCTCGGCCCAAGTGCCGCCACCCTTTTTAACCTCGGTCGATCTGCGCAACGCCGGATTCAAAATCGCTGCCGTCGACGCAAACCTCTTTCCTGCTGGATTCAACAACCTGTGCAGCCGCTTCCGGCAGGAGGCAGTGCGCCTGTTTCAGCGCCACCTCGACCGCCATTTTCCGACCGCTAGCCACATCCTACTGATTCCCGAGCCCCATACCCGAAACCCCTTTTATGTCGATAATTTAAGGGTTCTGGTCGATCTTCTTGAGGGAACCGGCAAGCGGGTTTCGTTGGGTGGATTTGTCGACGAGCCGTTGGTTTTGGAGGGGAATCAGGGGCTTGCGCTCACACTGTTGCCCATCGAACGGCAAGGCTCGGTTCTGGGGACGCAGGCGGGACTGCCCGATCTGGTCATGCTCAACAACGACTTGTCGGGGGGGGTGCGCGAGGAGTTGATCGGTCTGAGTCAGCCGGTCCTGCCCGCCGCCGATTTGGGTTGGCACCGCCGCCGCAAGTCGGACCACTTCCACCATCTGCAACAGGTCATCGAAGAACTCAGTTCCATCCTTGAGGTTGACCCCTGGTTCCTACAGCCCATCACCCGGGTGTGCCATCAGGTCGATTTTAAAGAGGGACAAGTCGACTGCGTCGTCTCGAACGTGGAGCAAACCCTCGACGAGATCGCCGATGCCTACCGCCGCTACGGCATCCAAGAAAACCCCCACGTCTACCTCAAAGCCAACGCTGGGACCTACGGCATGGGGATCATGACCGTGACCTCGGCCGACGAGGTGCGGGCAATGAACCGCAAGCAGCGCAACAAGATGGATGTCATCAAAGATCGCCAGAAGGTCTCCTCGATCCTCATTCAGGAGGGGGTGCCGACCGTCGATCAGGTGGGGGGACAAACCGCCGAGCCGGTGATGTACCTGGCCGACGGCGAGGTGTTCGGCGGTTTTTACCGCATCCACGCAGGGCGCGACCGTTACAAGAGTCTCAACGCCGCCGGAATGACCTTCATGCGGCTGTGTTTCACCGATTTGACCCGGGATGTACATCCCGCCGATTGTTTTGAGGATTCCTGTCGCTACCACCTGTATGCCACCGTCGCTCAGGCGGCGGCGATGGCGGCGGCACGGGAGGCCCAGGCGCTGTTGATGCCCGCGGCTTGACGATTGAACCGACGTGGAGGAGTGATGGCCCGAGGGGGGGTGAGGTGGTTGCGGGGGGTGACAGCGGCGCTGCTTACCTTGGTGCTCGTCGCTGGTTGCGACAGCGGCAAGAAGGGGGAGGGAGAGGCCGTAGCCGAGGCCATGACGGTCCATCACGTCACCGAGTTTTTGATGGGGACGGTGGTCGATCTCTCGGTGTATGCCCGCAAGGATGATCCCAAGGTGCAGGGGGCGATCCAGGCGGCCATGGACGAAATTCGGCGCATCGAGGCGCTGATGACCCCGTGGCAGAAGCAAACCCCCCTTAAGGCGCTCAACGCCGCTGCGGGCCAAGGTTGGGCGCCGTTGTCCTGGGAGATTGGACAGGTGCTCGATCAAGCGCTGTTGGTCGATGAGATCTCAGGCGGCAGCTTCGACCCCACCCTAGGCAAACTCAATCAGCTCTGGGGTTTTTCCAACGACGTCGCTCCCACCGCCCCCCCCGATCCCGACCGGCTTCAAGTGCTGCTCAAGAGTGCGGGTCGGACCCGCATCGCCATCCGCCAAGCTCCCAGCGGACGGGAAATCCGCTTTGCCGACGACAACCTTTGGCTCGATCTGGGAGGGATCGCCAAGGGGTATGCCATCGACCGAGCTTTCGAAACCCTGCGGGCGGAGGGGTATGACAACATCATCGTCAACGCTGGGGGCGACGTGCGATTGCACGGCCAACGGGGTGATCGCCCCTGGCGTATCGGCATCACCGATCCGCGCCAAGAGGACGATGTGATCGGGGTTGTCTCGGTGGGTGACCGCGCCGTGGTCACCTCGGGCGATTACGAGCGGTTTTTTATGTACGAGGGTAAGCGCTACCACCACATCCTTGATCCCCATACCGGGTATTCAAGTCGGGGAGTGATCTCGGCGACGGTGATCGCCCCGACCGCCACCGAGGCCGACGCCCTGTCGACCGCCGTGTTCGTGCTGGGGATCGACAAGGGGCTCGCTCTGGCCGAAGGATTGCTCGGGGTCGAGGCGCTGCTGATCGATGAGGATCAGAAAATCTATCGCACGACCGGCTTTGGCCGTTTCATGGCGGATTAGGCGGTGCTAGGGGGGCGCGCTGACGACGGGGGACGTTGGGCGGCACTTCGCTCCCTGGGCGCCCTGGTGGTACGTACGACGACCGTGGGCGACCGGGCGTTGTTGGTCGTGGCCGCCTGTTTGGTTGTGGTCGCGGTTTCATGGGTGGTGTCGATGCCGGTCGGGGCGGCGGTTGAGGTTTCGGTGGGGGGCAAAGTCGTGCAGACCTTGTCGCTGGCTGCCCCGAGGGCGCTCGACATCCCCGGCCCCCTGGGCGATTCAGAAATTGAGGTCGCCTCGGGCCGCGCCCGCTTTGTCGACGGCCCCTGCCAACACAAACTGTGTGTGCGCCAGGGCTGGGTTAATCGGGTCGGTTCGTTGGCGGTATGTATTCCCAATCAGGTTATGCTCAGGGTGCTGGGCGATCCCGACGATCCCGACGCCATCGACGTGTTGGTGCGTTAAACCAAAGTGGGAAAGGGGAAAGTCCCCATGGGAAACGACATTCAAGAACGGTTGATTCAATGCGGCATCACCCTGACCAAGCCGCGTCGTTTGATCGCTGGGATTTTGTTCGGTAGCGACGACCACCTCGATGCCGAGGCGGTTTTTCAAAGGGTGCGTGAGATCGATCCCGCAGTCGGGTTGGCCACGGTCTACCGGGCGCTCAAACTGTTCGAGGAGCAGGGGCTGATCTTGCGGGTCGACTTCGGCGATGGCCGGGCCCGCTACGAGGTTGCCCCCCACGAACACCACGATCATCTGGTGTGTGTGCGCTGCCAGCAGGTCACCGAGTTCAACAATCCTGCGATTGAAATCTTGCAGCGGGAGGTCGCCGAGCGTTTCGGCTACCGCCTAGAGGGGCACCGCCATGAGCTCTATGGGGTGTGTCCGACCTGTCAAGCCAAAGAGGCTGCTAAGCGGAGAGAAGGGGCTGCAAACCCCTGAAAGTGAAGATTTTGTAATCTCAAAAAAAGGCGGAACTTTGTATTAGAGGCCTCTACTAAACGGATCCACGACGTAGCAAATCAGTTACTCACTGAGTTGTGGCGTGTTTCGTGGACTCCTCCTTACACTTGGGCGACCTATCGACGGATGGGTCGCCCATTTTTTTCAATCCTCAAGCCGCCGGGTCCGGGCGGTCGATTCTTCGGCCAGGGTCAGCACCTCGGCCCCAGCTTCAGTAACCAGAATGGTGTGCTCAAACTGCGCCGAAAGGCTGCGATCCCGAGTCACCACCGTCCAACCGTCGGGCAACACCTTAATGGGGGCCTTGCCCAAGTTGACCATCGGCTCGATGGTGAAGGTCATCCCCGGTTTGAGCACCGTCCCCTCGCCACGACGACCGTAGTGCAGCACCGTTGGCGACTCGTGAAACTCCCGCCCAATCCCGTGCCCGCAATACTCCCGCACCACGCTGCACCGGTTGGATTCCACAAAGCTTTGAATCGCTTGACCGATGTCCCCCAGGGTTGCCCCCGGTTTGACCTGGTCGATCCCGATCCACAGGGCGTGGTGGGCCACATCGGTGACATGGCGCCCCTTGGCAGTCGGTTCGCCGACGAAAAAAGTAGCGCTGGTGTCGCCATGAAATCCTTTGAAATAGACCGTGATGTCGACGTTGACGATGTCCCCCTTTTCAAGCGCCCGGTCGGAGGGAATGCCGTGGCAGACCTGCTGGTTGATCGAGGTGCAGATCGATTTGGGGAAGCCGTGGTAATTCAAGGGGGAGGGGTGAGCCCCCTTGCCGACGATCCACCCGTGCACGATTCGGTCGAGTTCGTTGGTCGTGATGCCGGGGAGCACATGGGGCTCGATCATCGCCAACGCTTGGGCCGCCAAGCGGCAGCTGGCGCGCATGTCGACAAGATCTTGAGGGGTTTTGATGGCGATTTTGCTCATGACGTTCGTTGGCGTTGGTCAAAAACTTCTTGGAGCCGACCGCCCTTGACGCTCCAGGGCGCGACACTATGATTAGCACTCGCTGGCCGGGAGTGCTACCACCCGGCAGAAATTGCCCGTTTAACCTGCATTCATCTGTTTGAAGGAGGAAGCTGTATGAGCATTCGTCCCTTGCACGACCGCGTGTTGGTCCAGCGTGTCGAGGAAGAGCAAAAGACCGCGTCCGGAATCATCATTCCCGACTCCGCCAAGGAGAAGCCGATTCAGGGCATCGTCAAGGCTGCCGGCAACGGCAAGGTCAACGATAAGGGCGAGGTTCGTCCCCTGGATGTCAAGGTCGGGGATCGAGTGATCTTCGGGAAATACGCCGGAACCGAGGTCAAGATCGACGGCGAAGAGTACCTGATCATGCGGGAAGAGGACATTCTCGGCGTCGTCGAGGGTTGATCTCTTTTCCCCCCACCACTGTTCAAATTCAAGTAACTGGAGGCTAACGCAATGGCTGCCAAAGAAGTGTTGTTCGGAGAAAGTGCCCGCGGCCGGATGCTCCGGGGCGTCAATGTCCTGGCCGATGCGGTCAAGGTGACCTTGGGTCCCAAGGGTCGTAACGTGGTTCTGGAGAAGTCCTTCGGCGCCCCCACCATCACCAAGGACGGCGTTTCGGTCGCCAAAGAGATCGAACTCGAAGACAAGTTCGAGAACATGGGTGTGCAGATGGTCAAAGAGGTCTCCTCCAAGACCTCCGATGTGGCTGGCGACGGTACCACCACCGCCACCGTGCTGGCCCAAGCGATCCTGCGTGAAGGCATGAAGAACGTGGCCGCCGGTTTGAATCCCATGGATCTCAAGCGCGGCATCGACCGCGCCGTCGAGACCGTGATCGGCGAGCTGAAGAAGATCTCCCGCCCGGTGAACGGCAAGGCCGACATCGCCCAGGTCGGGACCATCTCGGCCAACTCCGACGAGGAGATCGGCGGGATCATCGCCGAGGCGATGGACAAGGTTGGCAAAGAGGGTGTCATCACCGTCGAAGAGGCCAAGGGTCTTGAAACCACCCTCGATGTGGTCGAGGGGATGCAGTTTGATCGCGGTTACCTGTCGCCCTACTTTGTGACCGATCCCGAGCGGATGGTTGCCGATCTCGATAAGCCCTACATCCTGCTGTTCGAGAAGAAGGTCTCCACCATGAAGGATCTGCTCCCCGTGCTGGAGCAGGTCGTGCGCACCGGTCGCCCCCTGCTCATCGTCGCCGAAGATGTGGACGGCGAGGCATTGGCGACCCTGGTGGTCAATCGTCTGCGCGGTAGCCTGAACGTCTGCGCCGTCAAGGCCCCCGGTTTTGGCGACCGCCGCAAGGCGATGCTCGAAGACATCGCCATTCTGACCGGCGGTCGTCTGATTTCTGAAGACATCGGGGTCAAGCTGGAGCACGTCACCCTCGACGATCTGGGTCAGGCCGACAAGGTCACCATCGACAAAGAGAACACCACCATCGTCGATGGGGCAGGCGACGAGGCGGCGATCCAGGGCCGCATCGCCCAGATCCGCAAGCAGGCTGAGGATGCAACCTCCGACTACGACCGCGAGAAGCTGCAAGAGCGTCTAGCTAAGTTGGCTGGCGGTGTCGGCGTCATCAAGGTTGGGGCTGCGACCGAAGTCGAAATGAAAGAGAAAAAAGCCCGCGTTGAGGATGCCCTGCACGCCACCCGCGCTGCGGTGGAAGAGGGGATCGTCCCCGGCGGCGGTACCGCCTTGATCCGTGCCTTGGCCGCCCTCGATTCCTTGGTCCTCGATGTGGCCGAGCAGAACGTCGGCGTGACCATCATCAAGCGCTCCATCGAAGAGCCCCTGCGTCAGATTGTGAAGAACGCCGGTGGCGAGGGTTCGGTGGTCGTTAACGAGGTCAAGAACAACGCCAATCCCGCCTTCGGCTTCAATGCAGCCACCGGCGTCTACGGCGATATGTTCGAGATGGGCGTGGTCGATCCTACCAAGGTGACCCGTACCGCTCTGCAGAACGCCGCCTCGATTGCCGGCTTGATGATCACTACCGAGGCGATGGTTGCCGAGCTGCCCAAGAAGGATGCTCCCGCCATGGGCGGCGGTGGCGACATGGGCGGTATGGGTGGTATGGGCGGCATGGGCTTCTAATCCCAACCGCACCAGTGCAGTTCCAAAAAAGCCCCGGCCGCAAGGCCGGGGCTTTTTTATTGCAAAAACGGCAGGGTTGCCGCGGCGTATCGAAATGGGGAGGCTGTTCGTCCCATTTCATCGAGGAGGCGCCATGTCCACCATCGAATACCGTCCCGGTCTTGAGAAGGTCCCCGCCGTGCAGTCCTCGATCAGCTTTGTTGATGGGGGTAGCGGCATCCTCGAATACCGGGGGATCCCGGTCGAGGTGCTTGCCGAGGAGTCCTCCTTCCTGGAGGTCGCCTACCTGTTGATCTTCGACCGTTTCCCCCGCGCCGACGAACTGGCCCGCTGGGAGGCCGACATCCTCTACCACCGCAGGATCAAATGGCACCTGCGCGACATGGTCAAGTTGCTGCCCAGCACCGGCCATCCGATGGACGCCATTCAGGCGCTGATCGCCGCCACCGGGATGTTCTATCCCATCAAGGACATCGCTCAGTACAGCCAGGAGCGCTTCGTCTACGAGGCGGCGATCCGCTTGCTTGGCAAGCTCCCCACCCTGGTTGCCACCTTCGCCCGCATGCGGGTCGGCTACGATCCGGTCCCCCCCCGCGACGACCTCGACCATGCCACCAACTTCTTGTGGATGCTGCTCGAAGAGGATCCCCAACCCGAGGTTGCCAAGGCGTTCGACGTCAGCCTGATTCTGCACGCCGAACACACCATCAACGCCTCGACCTTTGCAGGGCTAGTCACCGCCTCGACCCTGGCCGATCCCTACACCGTGGTCTCCGCCGCCATCGGAGCGCTGTCGGGGCCGCTGCACGGCGGAGCCAACGAACGGGTATTGGGGATGCTCAAAGAGATCGGCACCTTGGAAAACGTCGAGCCCTATCTGGTCGGCAAGCTGGAGCGCAAAGAGAAGATCTGGGGGCTGGGGCACCGGGTCTACAAGGTCAAAGATCCCCGCGCTCGGGTGCTGCAAAACCTGTTGGAGGGCGCGTTCGAGGCGGGAGGGGGCAAGGATCTGCACTACGCCATCGCCCAAGAGCTGGAGCGGATCGAGGGGACGAGCCTGGGGCAAGACAAGGGGGTGTGGCCCAACGTCGATTTCTATTCGGGCATCCTCTACCACAAGATGGGGATCCCCACCGACCTCTTCACTCCGCTGTTCGCCATTGCCCGTACCGCCGGTTGGCTGGCCCACTGGTACGAGCAGATGCGAGCCAATGTGTTGTTCCGTCCCACCCAGGTTTATACGGGTCGGCACGGGCAGCCCTATGTGCCGATGGGGGAGCGCAAGCACGTGTAGGAGCGCCGCCTCGGCGCGATAGGTTTTGGCTTTTCGGCCGTTCTTGCTCCGATGGATCGCGCCGGGGGCGGCGCTCCTACGATTGGGGGTGGTTGGGGTTTTGTTTGATGTGCCGCCCCGCCCCCCCCACAGGGCGGTAGGAGCGGCTTCCCGGCGCGATAGGTTTTGGTTTTTTGGCAGTTCTTGCCACCGTTGATCGCGCCGGGGGCGGCGCTCCTACGAGTGGAGGCGGGGTTGAGCGGTTGGGGTTGTAAGGGATGTGTTCCCCCGTTTGTGGCGATGTTTCGTGCGATCCCTTTGTTTCATTGGGCCGGTAGGAGCGGCTTCCCGGCGCGATAGGTTTTGGTTTTGTGGTCGTTCTTACCCCGTTGATCGCGCCGAGGGCGGCGCTCCTACGAGGGGAGGCGGGGTTGAGCGGTTGGGGTTGTAAGGGATGTGTTCCCCCGTTGGTGGCGATGTTTCGTGCAACCCCTTCGTTTCATTGGGCCGGTAGGAGCGCCGCCTCGGCGCGATAGGTTTTGGTTTTGTGGCGGTTCTTGCTCCGATGGATCGCGCCGAGGGCGGCGCTCCTACGAGTGGGGGTGGTTGGTTTTTGTTTAAGGCGCCGCCCCGCCCCCCGCAGGCCGGTAGGAGCGCCGCCTCGGCGCGATACGAAGAGGCAACGCGACGCGATTCGATCCAGCACCCCGACAAGGTGAGGTGCGATCGTCACACCAAGTCCCCGCATCCTTTCCTCTCCCGGTCATCCTGCCTAACCTGTTGTCATCATCCCCCCATTCAAGGAAAGAGGACCGCCCTATGCGCCCTACCCCTTTTTGGTTCGCCGTCGCCATCGCCTTGATCGCCCTTCCCGCCTGGGCGGGCTCCTCGACCATTGTCGAAGCCGAGGGCAACGCCTGCATGGGCGACGATCTTTCACGCAAGCAGACCGAAACCCAGGCGATGGCCGACGCCAAGCGGGTGGCGGCGGAATCGGCGGCGACCTATGTGCGCAGCCAGAGCGAGGTTGAGGACGCCATGCTGACCAAGGATCTGATCGCCGCCTACTCGGCGGCCCAGGTGACGGTCTTGGAGGTGCTGCAAAAGGGGTGGTATCGCGATCAGGCGGCGGGCGATTGCTTTGGGATGCGGATCCGCACCGAGGTTACCCCCGACGAGGCGGCCATTGCCCGAGTGGCCAAAAAAGCGGGCGGGGGTGGCATTGACGACCCCACCGCCCCCTTGGCGGTGAAGGTTTGGACCAGTCAAGAGCATTACCGCCCCAGCGAGCGGATGCAGATTTACCTCAAGGGCAACAAACCCTTTTATGCGCGGGTGGTGTACCGCCAGGTCGATGGTGCCCAGATTCAGTTGCTTCCCAACCCCTACCGTGGCGCCAACCATTTTCAGGGCGGGGTGGTGTATGCGATTCCCGGCGACGGTGACCGTTTCGATCTGGATGTTTCCCCCCCCTTCGGCAAGGAGTCGGTATCGGTCTACGCCAGCACAGCCCCCTTGGGGGAGGTGCCGACCCAGGAGGCGGGCGGAGTCTATGTGGTTGAAGGGGATGTGGGGGTACGCAGTCGAGGGATCAAGCTGGTCGCATCCCAGGGGGGGAGCCACACGACCCCCGCTGCCGTCGAATTCGCCGAGGAACAGGCCGAGATGACGACCGGGCCGTGAGGGCGATCACGCCGGGGGCGGTGATCGAGGCGGGATTGAAGTGGCAATGCCGCCACCCCCGGCACACCCCTCTCTCCCGCCGTTCCCATCCCCATAGCATCGTTTCATCCCAAGATTTGAGCACGGTGGACATATTCGAACAGGAGCATCGGCAATGAAGGCTTTCGCACAATGGCTGGCTGTGGCAATGGTTGCAGCGGGGTTGTCGTCTTCGGCTTGGGCCGACCGAGGCATCACCATCAGGGGGCAGATGGAGCAGCAAGCGGGGGTCAAGGTGGGGGCCTACCGCGCTCTGGTCATTGGTATCGACGATTATGTCGATCCCAACATCCCCGATCTGCAAACCGCAAGCGCCGACGCCAGGGCGGTGGCCGAGTTGCTTAAAAAGAGCTATGGCTTCACCGACGTTACCCTGTTGCTCGACCGCCTCGCCGATGGTTCCAGCATCCAAAAGCAGTTGCGCCGCTTGGCCACCACCAGCCGCCCCGACGATTCGGTGCTGATTTACTACGCCGGGCACGGCGATCTCGACAGGGTGACTGGCGACGGCTGGTGGATCCCCGCCAGCGCCACGGCGGGCGATTCGTTCACCTACATGGACAACGCGGTCATCCAGAAATACCTCAAGGCGATTCCGGCCCGGCATGTGTTGCTGGTTTCCGACAGTTGTTTCTCGGGCACCCTGTTCGGGGCCAGCCGGGCGATGCCCGAGGTGATCGACGACAAGTACTACGCCGCGATGTTCAAGGAGCGCTCCCGCTGGGGGATGACCTCGGGAAATTTAACGCCGGTGGCCGACGGGAGCTCTGGGGGGCACTCGCTCTTCGCCGGTCAGTTCATCAAGGCGCTGCAAGGCAACCTCCAGCCCTTTGTGACCCCGCGCGAGATCTACCAACGCATCGCGGCGGTCATCAGCAACAACTCCGACCAGGTGCCCCAGGCCAATCCGATTCGCAATGTGGACGACGAGGGGGGAGCCTTCGTCTTCATCCGCAGCGACGGCGTCACCGCCGCCTCCAGACCGTTCCCTGCCGGGACGGCCGATTCGGGCGGCAATGCGATGGAGTTGGCCTTTTGGAACGCCATTAAAGACAGCGCCGATCCGGCCCAATTCAGGGCCTACCTCGACCAATTCCCCAATGGCACTTTCGTTACCCTGGCGCGGCTCAAGGCGGGCAGTGCGCCGCACGTCGAGCCTGCACGAACCACCTTTGGCCTAACCATCGCCGCCACCCCTTCCGATGCCCGCATCCGCATTCTCAACATCGGCCCCGCGTACCAGCCCGGTATTCAGTTGGAGCCGGGGCGGTACCACATCGAGGCGAGCCGTGCGGGGTATTCGACCCACACCGAATGGGTCGAACTGGGTCGCAGCGACATGACTCATGGCATCGCCCTGGATCAAAGGGGCATCGAACTACCCGAGATGGTCGTCATCCCCGCCGGCAGCTTCACCATGGGCAGCAACGATGTCGATGACGAGGAAAAGCCGGTGCACACGGTGCAGATTCGCCGTTTCAAGATGATGACAACCGAGGTGACCCAAGCGTTGTGGGAGGCGGTGATGGGGAGCAATCCCAGCAGCTTCAAGGGGGCGGACCGCCCCGTGGAGAAGGTAAGTTGGGACGACATTCAAATCTTCATTCGCAAGCTGAACCAACACAGTGGTCAGCATTTTCGGCTGCCGAGCGAGGCGGAGTGGGAGTATGCGGCGCGGGCGGGAACAACGACGCGGTGGAGTTGGGGGAATAGCGATTCGGTTGCCGGGCAATACGCTTGGTACGACGGTAACAGCGGCGACCAAACCCACCCCGTGGGGCAAAAAAGCCCCAACGGTTTTGGGTTGTACGACATGCACGGCAATGTTTGGGAGTGGGTCGAGGATCGCTACCACGACAATTACAACGGCGCCCCCGGCGATGGTTCGGCTTGGACCTCGGGATCTTCGTTAAGCCGTGTGTTGCGCGGCGGCTCCTGGTACAACCTACCGAACAACCTGCGTTCGGCGAACCGCTTCAGGGACAATCCCGACTTCCGGAGCACCAACTACGGCTTGCGTCTGGCCCAGGACTTTTAACCCTTTGCTCTTTTGACTTTTTCCCTTTTTTTGTAGGAGCGCCGCCCTCGGCGCGATGGGTTTTGGATTCCGGGCGGCAACGCCGCCCGGCGATTTTTTTGGGGGGGGCATGACGCCGGAGCGCGATACGACGCCTCAGGCGGTGGATCACTGCCACCGCCTGCTGGCCTGGATCATCCCCAACATCGATGGTTCGTCCGTCTCCCCCCGCAGGCCGGTAGGAGCGCCGCCCCGGCGCGATAGGTTTTGTTTTTTGGCCGTTCTTGCCCCGATGGATCGCGCCGAGGGCGGCGCTCCTACGGGTGGGGATGGTTGGTTTTTGTTTAAGGCGCCGCCCCGCCCCCCCGCAAGGCGGTAGGAGCGCCGCCCCGGCGCGATAGGTTTTGTTTTTTGGCCGGTTCTTGCTCCGTTGATCGCGCCGGGGGCGGCGCTCCTACGAGTGGGGATGGTTGGGTTTTTGTTTGATGCGCTTCCCGGCCCCCCCCGCAAGGCGGTAGGAGCGGCTTCCCGGCGCGATAGGTTTTGGTTTTTGGTCGTTCTTGCCCCGATGGATCGCGCCGGGGGCGGCGCTCCTACCATCATCAATGGAACACCCTCAACGCCATGGAGGCGCCCATGATCCCATCCCCCACCCGCTGGCGGGGCCACGCCCTGCGCACCTACCGCTTCTCCGAAGCCCACCGCCTCTACCAC
>MNWR01000049.1 GCA_001872725.1 Proteobacteria bacterium CG1_02_64_396
CATCAGCATGGACGGACGGGGCCGGGCGCTGGACAACGTCTTCATCGAACGTTTGTGGCGCACGGTGAAGTACGAAGAGATCTACCTGTACGACCATGCCGATGGGGTGGCGCTGCACCAGGGGCTCGACCGCTACTTCCGGTTTTACAACACCGAGCGCCCCCACAGTGCCCTCGGCGGCAAGCCCCCAGAACAGGTCCATCAAACCCACGGCGGAACCACCCACCGCCACTAACCGTTTACAAATTTTCGCCCCCAAACTGTCCAAGGAGTGGGGTCCACCCCAGTCGTCGTTGCGTTGTTAAGGTGCCCGTAAATCATACGGCCCGTTGGCGAGCACCATCCGTGCGAACAAGCCAGGGCCAAGGGGGAATTAATGTTGGGTTTTAAACAAATAACACGGCGCGCCATTCTGGCCCTGGTTTTGGCTATTGGGGTCACAGGCTGCGTGGGGGGAGGGGGAGGCGGCACGTCCGGTCCCTCCGAGGCGACCCTCGTCGAGGTCGCCATCACCCCGACCTCCGCCTCGGTCGCGATGGGGCAGAACACCTTTTTTACCGCCACCGCCCGATACAGCGACGGTTCCAGCGTCGACGTCACCAGCCAGGCGAATTGGCGCTCGGCCGACGCGAGGATCGCCACCATCGACGCCGCCACCGGTGTGGCGACCGGTTTGGTCGAAGGGCGAATCGCCATCAGCGCCAGCTTCAACGGCATGACCTCCGTCGAGGCGCCGCTCACCGTCACCGCCGCAGTGGTGACCGCGATTGCCGTCAGCGCCTCCAGCGCCGCCGTCCCCAAAGGGGTCGCGGTGACCTTCACCGCCACCGCAACCTACTCCGACGGCAGCAGCGGCGATGTCTCCGGCTCGGTCGCCTGGCATTCCACCGACATTACCGTCGCCACCCCGAACGGCAGCGGCATCGCCGCGACCCTGGGGCTGGGCACGACCGACATCGACGCCTCCATGAATGGCATCGCCTCGAATACCGTCACGCTGACCGTCACGGCGCCCGAGCTCGTTGCGATTGCGCTCAATCCGACCGCCGCCACCGTCGTCGAGGGGCTCACCAGCAACTTTACCGCCGTCGGCGCCTATACCGACGGCTCCACGGCCAACCTCACCACCCAGGTCGCCTGGCAGAGCGCCGACGGCGCCATCGCCACCATCGGCGCCAACAGCGGCGTTGCCAACGGGGTGGCGGCGGGGAGCACCACCCTCAACGCGACCCTTGGGGGCATCGCCTCGCCCAATGCGACCCTCACGGTGACCACGGCAACCGTCACCGCCATCGCCATCACCCCGACCGCCCCTTCGGTCGCCAAGGGGCGCACGGTCATCTTCACCGCCACCGCGACCTACAACAACGGGACCAGCGGCGATGTCTCCGGCTCGGTCGTCTGGAGTTCGAGCAACCCGGCGGTCGCTACCCTCGACGCCACCGGCATCGCCTCGACCCTTGGCGAGGGGGGGAGTGTCATCGGCGCCAGCGGTTACGGCATCACCTCCAATAGCGCCGCCCTCACCGTCACCGCGCCGGAGCTGGTTTCGCTGGCGATCACCCCCACTTCGGCCACCGTTATGGCGAACAGCACCCAGCAGTTTGTGGCCAGCGGCACGCTGACCGACGGCGCGGTCGTCACCCCGAGTGGGCTGACCTGGAGCTCCAGCGACGCGGCGGTCGCCTCCATCGATGGCAACGGTCTGGCCACCACGCGGACCATCGGCTCCACCAACATCTCCGCCAGCAGCGGCGGCGTCACCTCGAATACCGCCGCGCTCGCCGTCACGTCGGCGGCGCCGCTTGGCCTCATTGCCGTCTCCACCAATAAAACAAACGTGACGCTCACCTGGTCGCCGGTCGCCAACGCTACCAGCTACAACCTCTACTGGAATCTTGCTCCAGGTGTCACCACCGGTTCCGCCAAGATCGTCGGCGTCGCCCCCGGCTACATCCACAAAGTTACTAACAGCAACAAGACTTACTACTACCGCATCGGCGCCGTGAATGCCCTGGCGGAGACCCTCTCCGACGAGGTTTTTTGCTACGTCGCCAACACCGCCCCCACCTACACATTCACGCCCGGACCTTTGATGAGCGTCGCGCGCTCGGGCCACACGGCCACCCTGCTGCCCGACGGCAAGGTGCTGGTCGCGGGGGGAGCCACCCCAACCGCGGAGCTCTACGACCCGGTCGCCAACATCTTCGCCGCTGTCGGTTCGATGGCCGCATCGCGTCAAAACCACACCGCCACCCTGCTCGCCAACGGCAAGGTGCTGGTGACGGGGGGAAACAACGTCGGCCTTGCCGTCGCCAGCGCCGAGCTCTTCGACCCGGCGACCAATACCTTCACCGCGGTCGGTTCGATGAGCACGCAGCGGCAATACCACACCGCCACCTTGCTGACCAACGGCAAGGTTTTGGTGACGGGGGGGCGGAGCAAAACGGGCAATCTCGGTTCGGCGGAGCTCTTCGATCCGGCGACCAACACCTTTGCCGCCACCGGTTCGATGAGCACGCAGCGTCAAGGCCACACCGCCACCCTGATGCCCAGCGGCCAGGTGTTGATCGCGGGGGGATACAGCTCCACGGTTTATCACACCTCGGCGGAGCTGTTCGATCCGGCGACCAACACCTTCTCCCTTGTTGCCGGTGCGATGAGCAAAGCGCATCAAAATCACACCGCGACCTTGCTGCCCAGCGGCCAGGTGTTGATGGCGCGGGGACATTGGGATTCCACCAACATCTCCAGGGTCACGGACCTCTTCGACCCCGCCACCCATACCTTCACCTCGCCCGGCTTGATGATCACGGCCAGTCAAAACCACACCGCCACCCTGTTGCCCAATGGCCTGGTGATGTCGGCGGGGGGGTACAACGGCAATACCACGTACAGGACGGCGGAGCTTTACGACCCGGTCGCCAACACCTTCACCGCGGTTGGATTGATGGGCAGCGCTCGTCGAGACCATACCGCGACCCTGCTGCACAACGGTCAGGTGTTGGTTGTGGGGGGGTATAACGGCGTCGGCAACCTTGCCTCGACGGAGCTTTTTCAGTAGCGCATCAAGGACGGCGTTCGATACGAGGCCGCGGTTTTGGGGGGGCATCCCGCAAACCGCGGCCTCTTTGTTTTAGGGCCTCGCCCCCTCGCGGCATGAGACCGTGGTGACGACCGCCACGCGACCCCCCACATTTGTGGAATGGACGCCCCCCACCTCGCATGCTGCAATTCCACTGCTCATGAAGGGACTTTCCAGGGTTTTCGTCCCGATGGTTGTTGAGAGCCCCCAATCCGCTGGATGGCAAAGACCATTGCGGCCATGACGGCCTTTCGTTTCGTTGTTCGAGAGGCCCGTTATGTACCTTTCCCGCCACCATCTTCTGGCTTCAAGAGACATCGACGAACTGCGCGACGAATTGGGGAAACGGTTCACCCCTCACGAGCTGAACATCGCAAAAGCCCATGGCGTCATCGACGCGGAGGTCCGCGGCTGTGCGGTCAACGATCTTGGGTTGTTGTCGTTTTCGTACGGCAAGGATGCCCCCATCCGGGCCGCCACCGACGACAGTCAATGCTCCGATGTCATCTCCATCAATTTTTTAACCTCGGGCTCCGGGCGTTTGCATCAGCGCGGCGGCGCCACCGATATGGCGCCGCACCGAGGGATCGTCATCGATATGGCCAGGCCGTTCGAGCTCGATCTACAGGGATACGGCGGGGTCGCCATGGTGGTGGGCCATGAGACGCTGCGGCGTCATGCCCGCGCCTTGATTGGGGAGAGGGCCGGCCGTATCGATTTCCAGATGGAGGCCGCCGTCGATCTGGCAACCCCTCAGGGGCGTGCGTTGAAGAACGCCGTTGTTTATGCGCTCCATGAAATGGATGGCGATCTTGGGGCGCTGCATAACCCCATCGCCCTCGCCAATCTCGAAAACTACCTGCTGGCGCAGCTCATAGCCCTCCATCCCAGCGCCTTGAGGCGTCTGATCGAAGCGGACGGCCATCCCGTGATGTTGCCGCGCAACATCAAGCGCGCCCGCGACTACATCTATGCCCACGCCCGCGAAAAAATCACGCTGGAGGATCTGGCGACCTATGCCGGATGCGGATACCGCTCGCTGCAAAGCGGTTTCGTGAAGGAGCTGGGGGTATCGCCGATGGAATACCTTAAGAACGTCCGGCTGGATGGGTTTCACGGCGAGCTGCTGAATGGCGACGGTCGGCGGGAAACCGTGGCCGAGGTGGCCGGTCGTTGGGGTTTTGTTCACATGGGGCGACTGGCTCGGATGTACAAGAGGCGGTTCGGCGTTTTGCCGTCGGACACCCTGAGACAAAGACGATGACGTCGACCCTCGCCCCCCGCGTAATCCCTCTTTGGCGAGAACCTTCCCGCACGGAAACAGCCCCGAATATCCGCAGAACGCCGCCGCAGTACGGATCGCGCAAATAGATGATGGCCTCGTGTCGGCACACGTTGAGACCGCGCGGCCCCCCACCTATAAGTCCCCGCCCCCGCCAGAACATCAACGGCTGCCGACGTTGGGCAGACGGCAACCGGTTTGAACAAGCACCTTTCAACGAAGGAGTACGCAACATGCTTCACCCGAAGCGCATGGCTCGGTTCAAACCCCACAACCTGCGCGCAAGCGCCCTGTTCGCCATGACCACACTCGTGTTCGTCGGGGCTGCGCCGGATGCCCAGGCCTACTACGACGTGACCATCGGCACGACCGAAAGGGCAGGTGCCTGGGTTGGTAATGAGTGGACGCCGAGCGGCGCGGGGTCGACCGTGTCGGCCAGTGCGATCCAGAGCAAACTGGCCGCGGGTCCGGTGACGATCACCACCGGCACCAGTACGGACGGCGGCGACAGCACTGGGAGTGTGGGCGTCATCCAGATCGACCAAGCGCTGAGCTGGAACGCGAACATCCTGACCCTGACCGCCTCCAGCACCATCAACATCAACGCGGTGATGACCGCCGGCGGCAGCGCCGGGCTGGCGCTGAACACGACCCTCCTGTCGCCCAGCGGTGAGATCAATGTCGGCATGGATGGCAGCGGCTTCACCGGCCGGGTGGATTTCACCGGCTCCGGCAACACCATCAGCATCAACGGCGCGCCCGGCACCATCGTCACCACCCTGGGGGCGGGCGGTATCAATAACTTCGACGGTTTGCAGGGGATGTACACCGGCTACTACGTGCTCGGCGCCGACATCGACGCATCGCCCAGCGCCGCCTGGAACAACGGCATGGGTTTCACGCCCATAAGATTGACCGACCTGAATGGTTTTCTGAGTCGCTTCGATGGCTTGGGCCATACCGTCGACGGGTTGACCATGAATCGACCGGGTGAGCCCGCCGGTCTGTTCAGGGGCATCTCCCTGTCGGTACGCAACCTGGGGTTGACCAACGTCAACATCGTCGGTAGCAGCCAGACCGGCGCACTGGCGGGCTGGGCCACGGGCGGCAATGCCGTTGTCGCCAACGTCTACGTCACCGGCAGCGTCACGGGGGACGACGACGTCGGCGGGGTGGTTGGGGATGCCCTCAACGGGTCCAAGTTCACCGACGTTCACGTCGCGGGCAGTGTCATGGGTAGAAACCATGTCGGCGGGTTGGTCGGGCGGGCCATTCTCGGCGTCTCGTTCTCCAAGTCCTACGTCGACGGCAGTATCACAGGTGTGGGAACCGACATCGGCGGGTTGATCGGGCAGATCGGGGCGAATGGCGGCGGCATCTCCATCGACAATGCCTACACCACCGGCAACGTAACGGGGCCTGCCAGGGTCGGCGGGTTGATTGGCGCCATGTACAACACCGGCACCTTGTCCCCCCCCCCCAATACGATCACCCACTGCCACTCCAGCGCCAACATCACGGGTGAGACGATCTATGCCGAGGTCGGCGGTCTGATCGGGTACAGGGACACTTCTGCTACCAGCAGCTCATTGACCCGCGCCTACGCCACGGGCGGGGTAACCGCCTTGCTTGGCGGGGGCGCACGACTGGTGGGCGGGGCAAGTTTTGCGGAGGGGAATGGCCTTTACTTCAACACCGATTCCCCATTCAACGTCGCCGTCAATCTATCCCCGACCGAGACCATTGGCCTGACTACCGCCCAGATGCGGCAGTCGGCCAGTTTTCCCAGCATCCTCCCCTCGATATTCCCCTTCAACCCCGGCGATCTCGGCCTCGATTTCACCTACGTCTGGACGATCTACGAAGGACAAACCACCCCTATGCTGCGCAGCTTGCAGCGCTTCTACGACAGCGATGGCGACGGCCACTCCAACGACCAGGATCCCTTCCCCATCGACCCAGCCGAATGGCTCGACAGCGATGGCGACGGCATCGGCAACAACGCCGACACCGACGACGACAACGATGGCGTGAGCGATGTGGATGATGCCCTCCCTCTGGATGCGACGGAAAGCGTCGATACCGACGGCGACGGCATCGGCAACAACGCCGACACCGACGACGACGGCGACACCCTCAGCGATGTGGATGAGATCGCCGCAGGCACCGATCCGCTCAAGGCCGACACCGATGGTGACGGTGTGAACGACAACCTCGACGCTTATCCGCTCGATGCGACCCGGAGCTCCGTTTTCAGTGGTGGAGGCGGGAGCAATGCTGCCGGTGGTGGCGGCGGGGGCGGTTGTACGATGAACCCGCATGCCGGTTTTGACCCGATACTGACATTGTTGGTCGTCGCCTCACTTCTCTACATACGCCGTGGTCGGCGTCGGGGCGGCGCGTGGGACGAGGCGGCATAGTCGCGCGACTGCTCAAAGACAAAACGATGGGGGCGGCCATCATGGCTGCCCCCATCGTTTTGTGGTCGCTGTTCTGGTGGCAACCGGAGCTGCGCAGCGCCGGCGTGCAGTGGCCGCAAGCGGGGATCATGGCGGTATTGCTGCTGCCCCTGATCGAGGAGTTGGCCTTTCGAGGATTTGTTCAGGGTGGCTTGGCGGCAACGTCGGTGCGGCGTTTTTCAATATTCGGGGTTTCCGGACAAAACCTGCTTACGACGGCAATTTTTTCGGCGCTTCACCTGCTGTCGCACACGGCGATTTGGTCGTTGGCAGTGGTGATTCCCAGCCTGATTTTTGGGTTTTTTCGAGATCAATATCGGAGTGTTATTCCCGCTGTATGAAGTGGACCCCAAAAACTGGACAGTAGGTTTTGTTAAGACCGAGGGGGCATGATTGGCGAGAGCGAGGAGCCAAGCGATGCCCGGAAAACACAAACGACACAGTGCGCAGTTCAAGGCGAAGGTGGCGCTGGAGGCCCTGAAGGGGGTCAAAACCACAAGCGAGTTGGCCAGTGAACACCAAATCCACCCGGCGCAGATCAGCCAGTGGAAGAAGGTGGCCATGGAGGGGCTGTCGACCCTTT